>PCVM01000068.1 GCA_002796045.1 Candidatus Roizmanbacteria bacterium CG11_big_fil_rev_8_21_14_0_20_36_8 | reverse complement strand
TCAAGCTCTGCAACTTGAGCCTCAATAGACAAAATTTGTCTATCTGGTTCGTCTGTGGATTTTCTGCAGTATGCAATGTATTTAATTATGGTTATGTTATTTTTATCTTACCTTTAAAAGTTCTTTAAGCGAACGATGGTGAGCGGGGCTTCTTTTCAAGAAGCCCAATTTTTGCGTTTTTTTCTTCCTTCTTTTACGGCGGCTGTCCGCAAGTTTCAAAAAAGGCGGATTTGACGCGCTTTCCGCGGAGGCGGGCGCGGAAAGCGCTACCTCCCGACCTCTTTCCACTTCTTACTGGCTGCCCGTTTATCGAAAATGTCGAACTTCATTTGATTAGCTCCAGCGCGGCGCCCCCACCCGCCGCGCCTCCGAAACTGTCGGCTCGAACAATCCCGATGAAATCAGGATCAAAAGAAAAAACGCAAAAATTTTAAAGAACTTTTATTAACTTAAATGGCGCAACCAGTGGACTCAACAAGAAATCGCTTTCTGTTGTCCGATTGCGCCATTAAAAAAGACATTTCCTGTTGAGTCCGTTATTACTATAGAAAATGCTTTGGAATAGCAAGCAGAAAATGTATAATTCATAATATGAACACTTTAGAAGCCTTAGAGAAGGGAATGTCTACTTATTGTGAAAGCGGTGTAGGTCTATTTTATACTCAACCAATAAATACAATTTCAAATATTACACTACTTATTTCAGCTTATTTTGCATTTAGACTTATCAGGACTAATCATGTCAATAACAAAACCATAAAAATATTGCCATTTATTCTCGCGGTTACCGGAATTGGTAGCATGCTCTGGCATGGCATGCCAAGCCTTCTTACAAATTTTGCAGATACTTTGCCGCTCTCCGCGTTTGTGCTTGTATCACTTTTTTTTCTTCTCGACAAACTTTTGAACAAAAGAGGGTTGGTGTGGAAAATACTCCTTGCATTTATTCTGGTAGAAACTCCGTTTATATTCCATATACTTCCTTCGCTTAATGGTTTTGTCCCTTATCTGATCGTATTTGTTTTTGGGGTGTTCCTGTCTTATGGTTTGGTGAAGAAATATAAAATCCTAACTTCTCACCTGGTAACTATCATTGCTCTGTTCGCAATGGCCTTCTTTTTTAGAACTATTGATCATACAGTTTGTGCAGTCTTTTCGGCAGGTACCCACTTTATTTGGCATACATTAAACGCACTGGTGTTTTATTTACTGATACGGGTTTTCATTTTGATGGATTTGAAAACACTTTCTTTAAAAAGAGAACAATAAAAACATGCTATCCAACAAACTTAAACATCTTTTTCTTTTATCACTGATACTTATCTACGCTCACGGTGTTGAGGAAATTATTAATAATTTTCAATATTCAGATTCATTTATGGTTTACGGCGCAAATTTGTTTAATACAACGCCAGAAATTTTTTACTGGGTTTCTCATCTAATATCGTGGCCTTCCTTACCTATACTATTTTTGCTGTTTCGCAAAAACCGCTTAGGGTTATTCCTAATGACTTTATACGGTTTTGTGTTTTTTATTGAATTACACCATCCGATTAAAGGGCTTTTAATTGGCAGTTATTATCCTGGCATGAATACAGCGATGGTTTACCCAATTTTCGGGATTTTTTATTGGAAGCAGATAATTGAAGATTGGAAAATGGCAAGAAAGTAATTAGGGAGTTCCTGTCCGCGCACGGGTGGGTGGGGCAAGGACAATTCTTCCGTACGAAGAGAGGAAGAATAAAAATCGCGCGCGCAAAAAAATAGCGGAGGCGCGGCGGGTGGGGGCGCCGCGCTGGAGCAAGCGAGGCCGAAGGCCGAGCTAATCAAATGAAGTTCGACATTCTCGATAAACGGCCAGCCAATAAAAATGAAAAAAACAAAAATCTACTCACTTACTATTTCTCTCAATCATTTGATCTTGCCTATTTTTCTATAGATGAGGTGAATTCTATTATTCAAGATAAAGTAACATTTCTACAATAGAACGTTGACAATCGACTAATAATCGACTAAAATAAGACTAATGTTTGCCCCTCAATTTACCATAACCAATCTACTTCTCGCCAATATTAAGCATATAAATTCCCTTATTACGGCGCTAAACACTGGACGTTTTCCCAATGTGGTATTGCTGGAGTTTGAGCGGACTGCACGAGCAGTCTCAACCTATGCTTCAACAAGTATCGAAGGAAATCCGCTACCACTTACCGAAGTGAAAAAGATTCTTAAAAATAAACCTACACATGTACGAGAAAGCGAACGAGAAGTACTTAATTACAATGAAGCTCTTGAGGATTTGAATATGAAAATAAGTAAAGCTCACTTGAATATATCACTCAAACGCATACTATCAATTCAAAAGAAAGTCACCAATATGTTACTTCCAGCATTTGACTGCGGACACTTACGGCAAAAACCCGTGGTGATAAACGATCCACGGACAGGCAAGACAGTGTTTATGCCACCAGACGCAAAAGATGTTCAGCCAATGATGGAAGACCTCATTCATTTTGTAAATACGAACCTTGACACTATCGACCCACTCATTCTTGCTGGCATATTTCATAAACAAATGGTCATCATACATCCATTTATAGATGGAAACGGAAGAACAACGAGGCTTGCTACCAAAGTACTTCTTGCCGCAATGGGCCTTAATACCTTTAGTCTTTTTAGTTTTGAAAACTACTATAACAAAAATGTGACAAAATATTTTCAAACAGTTGGTGAGTATGGAGATTATTACGAACTCAAAGACATCATCGATTTTACTTCGTGGCTTGAGTACTTTACAGAGGGCATCATAGACGAGCTATTGAGAGTGCAAAAAATCCTCCCTGAATCTGCGCATACTCCTCAAACAGAGCTCCATCCTCATCACCATGTACTTCTCAAACATATTCAAGACAATGGCTATATTTCAGACCGTGAGTATGCAAAGTTGACCGATCGGGCGAAAGCTACGCGCAGACTCGATTTTAAAAAACTCCTTGATCTGGGTATGATAGAACGAAAAGCGAAAGGAAAGGCGACATATTACATTTTAAAGAAATAAAAAGCTCTAACATTCTCCAATCCCCAAAATAGAGTATTGACAATCGACTATATTTATAAGATACATTATCACTTAAAGATTTTATATGAAATTTACCAAGAAAGAATTTAGAGAGTTACTTTTGATACTATTGGCTGGAACTTGGGTACGATCGGCAGTGATGGAATCAAGAGGTGAGGACTTTAAGAACGTAGAAAAATGGAATGAGTATTTCGCCCTCATGGCAAAGCAACTCGGATATGATGACTTAGTAGAGATTTATAAAGGTATTATTATGCCAAGTAATGATATTTGTTTGGAAAATGAAGAGGAGATGGAAGAGTTTATGGATGAAATATTTTGGGAGGAATTAGAGGTAAGATTGGGTAAGAGAGATTTTTACGAATCAGTCTCGAAAGAAGATCTTTCAGAAATGGATAAGAGCCCATGGTTACCAGATAAGATAGATTCATTCTACAGAAAATATAAAAAAGAATTTACAGAATTTGGCATCGACAGATTGAGAATTGTTCCAAAGAAATGAAAATACGAATGATTATTATTGCCGATATTTTCTGTAACTTCCTCGATTTACGACGCAGTACCGCAATAGCAATCTCTAATCTATTCCAGTGCCCTCAGCAAAAAAATTCGAGTTGAAAATATCAGTAGTGTTATTTGACAAAATATTTAGAACCCATCCTTAAATAACTCAAACAAAATAAATAGTAGAATATAGACATGGACAAGAAAAGAACTCAAAACAAAAATTATGCATTTATAGATGGGCAAAATCTCTATATGGGAACTGCAAAGCTCGAAGAAAATCCATGGAAAATCAATCTAGAGCGTTTTCGAATATATTTCGAGCAAAAATACCATGTATCGAATGCTTATTACTTCCTGGGATATGTACAGGAAGCAAATCAAGAATTATATGAAAAAATTCAAAAAGCTGGTTTTGTACTGATATTTCGAGAACACAATACAGCAATGATTGGTAAGAAGAAAGGAAATGTAGATTCGGACATAATCTTTCAAATAATGAAAAAATTGTACAAAAAAGAGGATTTTGAAAAAGTTATTCTTGTGTCAGGTGATGGTGATTATAAACTGCTGGTTGATTTTCTCATAGAAGAAAATCGGCTCGAGAAAGTACTATTTCCAAATAAAAAATTTGCATCTTCTTTGTATAAAAAACTTGGTTCGCAGTACTTTGATTATCTTGATAAT
>PCVM01000078.1 GCA_002796045.1 Candidatus Roizmanbacteria bacterium CG11_big_fil_rev_8_21_14_0_20_36_8 | reverse complement strand
TGGATCTTTTCCTGATGTCATTTTTCGGACTTGGAGCTGCGGTCGGATATTACGCATCAGCTCAAAAGATAATACTATCAATTGTCGCCACCATCGTCAGTATATCTCAAGTGTTATCACCTCAGTTTGCAGCAATAACGACAAGACTTGAAGCTATAAAACTTATAAAAAAAGGCTTTTTTTATATGTTGATACCGTGTGGAATTTTTGTAGCACTATTTTTGACACCAAAATTCATTTTTGAACTGGTCCTTACTGATAGTTTTGCACCTGGAATTACAGTCACTCGTATGCTCGCATTTCCTTTTATGATAAGTGCAATAGCTACTGTGACAATGTTGTTCTTGCTTTACACTGTAAAAAAACCAATTTATATTCTCATCTCCAACACCGCTTTTTTTATAATCGTCTCATTCGGTAGCTATTATCTAATTCCAATTCAGGGAATGTTTGGTCCGCCTATCGCGATCACTGCCGGATTTATCGTGGCGCTTGGAATACAGATTATCGGTTTAGTAAAAGAGATTAAGCTCTTGAAGAATTGAATTCAAGTCTGGGATAAATGGAAATCCTCGCTCATGGTCAAAGGCTTAAATAGCTCAAGATTTGCTAGAATTATACTCATCGTGTTTATTCCTTGAGCCATTACTTGAAATGAATTAACCCCTTCAATAGTTCTTCCTACTTGCAAATAATTTAACCTTCTTGATTTTGGATCTATAAAAACAGTTCCACCAATTGCACCAACTTTTTCCATATGAGCATTTTCTCGTCCTCGGTCTATAGATCGGCTTATTTCTATTGGTGGTTTTAGACCATTAGGGACAGCGGAGAATACTCCTTCCATATCCCATAGTATATAACTATGCTGCTATTTTTTTAACCATATCTGATATGTAATTCCTCGGACTGATACAGTCTCTTCATTTATAAATCCTGCAGTTGACAGGGAAGTGGTGTACTCAACTCCATGAATATCTGCAGTATAGGGGATGACAACAATTTTTTTAGAGTTTAGATTTTCCAGGCTTCTTAAATCCTTCAATTTAATATAAGCAGCGTAATATTTTAATGGGTCTGATGATGACTTTACAATATAAATCGGTGCCTTTTCACTTTTTAATTTATTCGCAAGCGACTTCCAATCTTCGCGGTGAAATTGGGGCATTAATAAGTAAACGAGTGACCAAATAATAAAACCTGATAAAAAGATTATGTTGGATAATTTAATAAGCTCAACAACGTTTTTTCTCACGCCGTCACACAGAGGGGCCCACGGCATTGTTCGAAAAAAGCTGTCTTCGCTCATGTCACTTGAAGATGGAAGTAATAAACTCAAAAATACGATCAAATATGAAAAGCGGAAGTACTGGAGTAGGGGAGAGTTTAATGAAAATATTAGTCCAAATATTAAAGGTACAGTCAAAAAAAATAATAATATTTTGATCTCGGTGGTCAAATTTCTATAAGATTTTATTCCTAAAATAATTCCAATTAACAATACCCAGAATCCAGATAAAATATAATATATCATCTTCGGTTCGAAGCTAATCCTGCCACTTGTAAATTTTATTGGAAAAAGAAGTATGTTTTTCAAAGTTACATTTCCCAAAACCAAGGACCAATTTTGGACTGTCTCAAGTGCAATTCTTGAATTTATGTACTGTGATGAAAAAAGCGGGAAAATAATTACAATTGAAAATATGAAAGCTAACGATGAAATAAACAATGCCTTATATTTTTTTTTGATTAATAAATATAGGAAGACTGTTGTTATAAAGAAAACACTTGCATAAAATGTATAAAAACTCAGAATCAGAAATGTATTTAGTAAAATCAAATTCTTATAAGAATTATCATTAAGTAACTTAACTAAATAGTAAAAAGATACTGAAACAAGAAAAGTTACCATTGAATACATCCTAGCTTCTTGGGAATAGTAGATAATGAGAGGATTAAATAAAAAGAAAGCCGCCGACCAAAATCCAAAACTTTTTTTAAAAATCAAATAGATTATTAAACCAGTTCCCAACGAAAACAATACGCTCGGCATCCGGAGAGCAATTTCAGAATATCCAAATATGCTCGTCCATACATCCATTATTAAATAATAAAGTGGCGGGTGGAAATCGGTAGGAGAAAACCGAGTAATTATTTGCCAAAAAGAGTAATTTTTCACTGTCATCACAGTCGTTGCCTCATCAAGCCAAAGAGATTGATTTATGTAAATCAGGCGAATAAGAAAGGCGGAGATGAAAAGAAGATGAAGTTTATATTTATGCCACATACTGAAAGTATACTGAATATCTTCACAATGATGCTCTTTGGATTAGACTTTAATCATTGATATACCCACATAGAATCATCGACTTAGATACCCAGATTTCCAAATTGCAAAATCCAGTAGATCTACTTTAGAGTCCGAATTAAAATCACTTCCTTTACAATTTATTGATGGAATAGTATGAAAATATTCATACCTCCAACATGAATAGTCAATAAAATCAATTATTCCTTCACTGTCACAGCTGGAGTTGCCAAGATTGCCAAATTCACAGTCTAATGAATTATTTATTACTGATGATCTAGAATAGGTATAATCGACATAGTCGACGTTACCATAAACCGTTCCATCAAGATTGTTTTGACTGCTATCATCAAGATTTCCATCAAATCTCCATAGAGCGATAGTATTTTGATCTACAGGTAATGGTCCAGATGGAATCAATGCATCATTTCTTGCAATATCAGAAATTCGTAGGTCATCTATTTGGCCAAAGTAACTATTTGTACAATTGGAAAAATCTTTAGTTCTCAAACATCCAAGAGTCAAAAAATCATCAGAATCATCAACTGCGTCAGACAAAATTATTTCTTGTCCTTCCAGTAATCCATTTACGTAAAGTGACATTTTATTATCATTTCTAACTACTTTTACATACGACCAATCATTAGAGTTTGTTTCAGGACCAAATATCCATGGCCTACTTCTAACTCCTTGTGGATTAAATAAAATTGCTTGTGTCTCCACGATATTCTTGTCATACAATCTACCTATCTGAACTGAGTATTCAGCAAAGCTATTATTTTCAGTTTCTTTGCTCAAAATAAAGCCTCTATTAGAGGCTAAATTAGGATTGTTCCAAAATATTGGATCAGGCTTCATCCAGAATTCAATAGTAAAATATTTACCCATTTTTAGTTTTGTATCTTTTGGAAACAAAATAAAAGATTCTATTCTGCCTGCAGGATCATTAATTAGTTCAGGATCAAATTTTAGCGCTTGTCCAAAGTCCGATGGTGGCGGAGGGTTAGGAGTTGCGGTAGGAAAAGATGTAGGCGATGGCGAAGGATTAACCGAAGTGGAAGTAGGCTGATAAGAACCTGTACGTTGAGAGTTTCCATATCTGTGTGGCCAATATATAGTCCCTGTAGAATCGTATTCGACTATCCCAAAGCCAGTTAATACAATATCTAGCTTTCCATTATTATCGAGATCTGCTACTCCCATTCTCGTTTCTAGAGATATTGGTGTCAATGAATGCCATTCTCCATCGATGGGTTTGCCCTCGTTTTGTATAGTGTCAAATTCTAATACGTCATAGTATCCGCGGTGATCAAGATTAAAGAGTCCAGTTGAGTACGCTTCAATAAAATTATTATTGTTCCTATCTGCTAATGCAATATTTTCAAATAAATAGTCGTTAGAACTGTATAGTGATGATCGTGTTTGCAGAATTAGAGAACCTGAATTACTAATAATGAGCGCTGTACGAGTATCTCGAAGATACGCATATATGTCAGGATATGTATCGTGGTTGAAATCAGCAATTGCCAAACTCCTGGTTGGAAAGTTGCTTGAATATGACCAAAGATTATTAATATTTGAACCAGAAACTTGTAATGCGTTTATAGTTTTGCCAACAGTTATTATAATTTCTTCTTTTCCATCATTGTTTAAATCTGCGAGTACGATCTTGTTTCCTGCTGATCCACCTTGTGCAATTATTTTCCCAGTATTATCCAACACCAAAAGTCCTCCAGACATGATAATAATTTCCTCCTTCCCATCTCCATTCACATCGCCCGAAAGTGGCCATGTTCTTCCATACGAAGTTGAATCAATATTATAATTCCATTTATTGACAAAGTCATTTTGATCATTTTGTTCAAATACTCTCAAGCGCCTCTGTGAAGAATAATAGTATTGATAGAAATACAATTCATTTTTTCCATTATTATCAGCGTCTGTCACCATGATATTTGCTTTAAAACCACCATAAGATGGAACGTTTTGAGTCATTGCTTCTATTTTGTTTCCTAAATTATCAAATACAAAAATATTCTCGTCATGACTATAAGTTATGCTCCGATTTGTCTGAACTATAATCTCTTTACCGGGATTAGTAGAATCAATATCACCTATTACAGCCTCGTGCTCTAACAGTGGAACTTCCCATAATAATT
>PCVM01000022.1 GCA_002796045.1 Candidatus Roizmanbacteria bacterium CG11_big_fil_rev_8_21_14_0_20_36_8 | reverse complement strand
CGAATTCCAAATGGTTTAGTCAATGCTGCAATTAGTGAAGCTAAAAGAATACGAGGCAATCCGGCTTCGTCGATTGCCAATTGCATCGTCCAAGCACTTCCAAGACCTATTCCATATGGAGTTCTTTCTACAAAATTTGACAAAGTATTCGCCCACCAAGTCGGTTCAATATCCCATAAAAAATACGATCTTCCTTGTGAAATGGCAACAATTTTTTCAGATACTATCACATACCATTTAGAATTTGCAATTCGTAATTTATCATTCGTAATTTTAAAAATATTATCTGCTATCTTCTCTGCATAATCATCCCCTTTTTTGAAAAGTTTAGTTTTCACAGGAAATCTAGAATATGTTTTTTTATCGACCTGGATCTCAATTTTTTTATCTGGATTTGGATTACCTAAAATGAACTTCTGCCCGCATACCTTTGATCTTTCGGGCTCAACTTTGTCAACGTCAATAAATTCTCGAAGCCAGAGTTCAGTATTCATCAGTCTCCAAAAAAGCATTGTATCTGAGTGTTTTCCTTGAAGAAATAAGCGATAAGATTTAAGTACTTTTTGAGAATCCCAATAAGGTCGATTTGCAAAGGAATCGCTCAGTAATATCTCGTATATCTCTTTTTTGGAATTCATAAACCAGTCATATTCTGGCGTCGTAAAACCGATTTTGTTACGACGCCAAGTTATCGATTTTGGAAGCCGTGATTTCATACTTTCTCGGAGAATGTTTTTATTCCATCCATTTTTTATTATTACATCAACAGGTAGAGAAAAAATATACTTAAGCAAATTAACATCTAAAAATGGAACTCTTCCTTCTAGTGAAAACCTCATGGTGTTTCGGTCTTCGTACCTGAGTAAAGATTGAAGTGAGTTTTTGAAGATGTCATCACGAAGTCTTTTTTTAAGATTCTTATTTTCTACTGAAAATTGTTCATTTTTAAATTTAGTAACGAAATCGTCCTTTAACAATGCTCCAATCTGACTCAACTCGTTTGTATTAAGCTTATCTGCAATTAAAATTTGAAGATACTTTATCAAAACTTCTCTTGATGACCAACACTCTTTAAGAAGCTTTAGTAATTTTTTTTCATTTTGCAACTGACGAAGATAAACAAAATAATATGGTAAGTATCCTGCCATCATCTCATCAGCCCCTTGTCCATCAAGAAGAACTGTCACATAATCTTTTGCAATCCTCATAACTTGATACTGTGCATAAGGACCTGTGCTAATAGTAGGTTCTTCTTGCGTGTGAACAAAATCCCTGATGTCATTGAAAAATTCTTGAGACTTAGGAATAACTTTATGACTTGTAATATTTTTAGTTTTATCAAGAAGATCATCGATATACTTTTCTTCATCATTGCTACTACCTGGAAAAACTGCTGAAAATGTATTTTGTGTTTTTCCGACAGATTTTGCGTCTATATTATTTGATTCCAATAACTTATTTACGACCGCAACAACCGATGAGGAGTCCAGACCTCCTGAAAGAGCTGTTCCTACAGGAACCTCAGATATAAGTCTTCGACAAACTGCATCTTTAAATTTTTCGTAAAATAAAGCTGGGTCACTGTTATTTTCAACGTAATTATCAACGTGTTTTAGAATATCTTTTTCAATATTTGAATATTTAATAAACTCCTGCTTGCCCATTGATACAACCATCATCTCACCAGGTAAAATTCTATTTATTCCTAAAAAAAACGTCTCACGTCCGTCATCATGAATGCGGAATTTCAAATAGCGGTAAAGAATTCGCTGGTTCACTTCGGAAATATTCAAGCTATTATTTAAAATAGGTTTAATCTCGGATGAAAAAATTAAATTATTACCAACTTTTGAGTAATAAAGCGGCTTTATTCCAAATTGATCACGAGCCAAAATTAATTTATTTTTTTTAGTATCATAAAGTGCGATAGCGAACATTCCATTGAGCTTGTCAAAAAAATCATAACCCCATTGTTCGTATCCATGGACGATAACTTCGGTGTCGCAATCTGTTTTAAATATATGTTCAAAACTTTTCAATTCGTTCCTTATCTCTTTATAGTTATAAATCTCACCATTAAATACCGTAACAATCGATTTGTCCTCATTATATATTGGCTGATCGCCACCTTTTCGGTCAATAATTGCAAGACGCCTGTTTAATAATGAGAGATTTTCAGACTCATAAAATCCCTCACCGTCAGGTCCTCGATGAGATAAATCAATGGATAATGCCTTGAGCATTGCTGAGTTTTTTTTACCGGTAAATCCTGCAATTCCGCACATAATCAATTAGTTTACATATTTATAACTATTACATTCTTCGAAGTATCTCAATTCTTTTCTCAGCTGGAGGATGTGTACTAAAAAGCGACCTCATCATTGAGCCAGCAGCATTTTTTCTAAATGGATTTGAGATAAATAAATGAGCTGTTGAGGTTGTTGCTGATTTAACCCCTACTGGATATGAACTAATTTTTGTCAAAGCTCTAGCAAGACCCTCAGGGTAACGAGTAATTAATACTCCGCTAGCATCAGCTAGATACTCTCTGCGACGGGATACAGCAAGTTGTATGAGAGTTGCAACTATTGGTGTAATAATTATTGCAGCAATAAGTAAGAGCAATCCTATCGGATTTTTATTTCTATCACGACTTCCACTTGAAAACCAAAATGATCTCATTATTAAATCAGCAACTAAAGCTATTGTCCCCACTAATACAGCAGTAACAGTCGAAACTAGAATGTCATAGTTTTTAATATGAGAAAGTTCATGAGCCATAACTCCCTCAAGCTCTGTTCTGTCTAAAATATTTAGAAGACCTGTTGTCGCACACACAACTGCATGTTTTGCATTTCTGCCAGTTGCAAAAGCGTTAGGAGATGAATCATCCATAACATAAATTTTCGGAGATGGAAGACCCGCTGCAAGACTTAAATTTTCAACAACTGTGTACAGATCAAAAAACTCTTCTTTTGTAGCTTTTCTAGCTTTAGTAGTCTTCAGGACCAAAGAATCAGAATAAAAAAAGCTTCCAACAGTAGACACAAGAGATATGGTCAATCCTAATAAGGCGTACGGCCAAGGTGATCCGTAAGCATTCCCAATTATTAAGAAAAAGCCAGTAAAGATCAAAATAAACACCACAAAAATTAGATACGTTTTTAATTTATTCTGAGCAATCTGGGAATATACAGTCATTTGAAAAAATTTTAACTAGAATTTTACTTCAACCTTCTTTTGATCTTCTTTCTCAGCTTTGAAAAAATCGAAAGTGGCAAACCCAAATGTTTTTGCAATAATTACTGTTGGGAACATTTGAATTTTTGAATTAAAGTCAAGCACATTGCTGTTATAAAATTGTCTCGAATATGCTACTTTGTCTTCAGTATCCTCAAGCTGTCTTTGAAGGTCAAGAAAATTTGTATTTGCTTTCAGTTCTGGATAATTTTCTGCAACTGCAAATAAAGACTTAAGTGCACCAGTCAACATGTCGTCAGCTTCTGCTTTTTGGCCGACAGTTCCTGCATTCATAAGTGCAGAGCGAGCTTTTGTCACATTTTCAAAGACAGTCTTTTCATGCTTTGCATACCCTTTGACGGTTTCCACCAAATTTGGGATAAGATCTGCGCGCCTTTTAAGTTGGACGTCAATACCTGAAAGAGCTTCATGAATGCGCGTTTTCAATACTATTAAACTATTGTATATAGATACTAGATAAGTACCCACAGCAATAATAATTCCAACAATAATTATTCCTATATTCATAAAAGTAAAAAAACTTGTAATGCTAATACATTCTAGCACAAATTTAATCAAAATATGCTACAATAGCAGGTATGAAAACAGCGTCAGGTAGTGAAAATGTGCAATCATATTATCAAAAAGCAATCATTCTGATTAACGAAAATAAATTGTATTTCCTCACTGGAGTTTTATTGTTGCTAACTATATCTCATCTTCTTCTCATTCAACTTGGGGATGATGTTTATGGACAAATCGGCTCGTCAATTAATCGAAAATTTGAAAATCTGACTGCTAATAAACCTTCTTTTTCAGATACTTCAATCTCAAAAAAACTTTCAAATATTCCTATTGATTCAACTTCACCAACTCCAAGCGAGATGTTATCCAGCGAGTCATCAGTTACTGGTCAGATAAGTGCCATTCAAACCGATCAGGTTACCTTTAAAGGAAACAAATATACAGTTCAACTGGGCGACTCACTTGCAGGCATTGCAGAACGTGCCTATGGTGACCGAGAATCATGGCTCCGTATTTTCAATGCCAATAACATCGCTTCTCCTGATATGATTGAAGTTGGAATGGTGTTAAATATTCCAAGATAGTATTGATAGTACGAAATATTAGTACAATCTTTTAGAATAATTGCGGTGGTAGTTCAGTGGTAGAATGTCTCCTTCCCAAGGAGAAGGTCGCGAGTTCAAATCTCGTCCACCGCTCTCAATAATTATCGAGTTCTCTACAGTCTTTTACGTGGCGCCCGATCGGGTGAT
>PCVM01000094.1:4144-4488 GCA_002796045.1 Candidatus Roizmanbacteria bacterium CG11_big_fil_rev_8_21_14_0_20_36_8 | reverse complement strand
TAACAAAAAAATCTGGTATCTACCCTTATGTATTAACCCAAAAAGAACGATATCTCTCCATCCGTGCTTTTACGCCAAACATGAAGCGTGAAGCATATGAAAGACAAGATGGTATTTGCCCCGTGTGTAAAAAAGAGTTTGCTATCGGCGAAATGGAAGCCGATCATATTAATCCATGGCATGACGGAGGAAGAACTATCGCTGAAAATTGTCAGATGTTGTGTAAAGAAGATAATAGGACTAAGTCTGGGAAATAATATGCCGAGCAGTCTTTTTGCAAAGGTAGAATATGAATTTTTAAAACAAGTCAATTGATATGAAAATAGCATTTATCCATAGCGACA
>PCVM01000094.1:1926-4104 GCA_002796045.1 Candidatus Roizmanbacteria bacterium CG11_big_fil_rev_8_21_14_0_20_36_8 | reverse complement strand
TGCTACCGTCATGGAAGTGGACGGCGTAGGTATCTCGGCACCACAGGTTTATGAATCAGTAAGGTTGTTTATCCTTGCCTCTCATCCAAATGCTCGATACCCTTATGCACCCAAGATAAAACCTATTGCAATTATTAATCCAAAAATAGTAAAGACATCAGATAAAATAGTGAAAGACTGGGAAGGATGTTTAAGTATTCCTTGACTTCGAGGGCTTATTCCTCGTTCTCAATCTATTCAAGTAGAATATTTTACCAGAGAAGGAAAGAAAGTAAAAAAAATATTTACAAACTTTGTTGCTCGCATTTTTCAGCATGAATATGATCATCTAGAAGGAAAATTGTTTATTGATAGAGTGGAAAGTTCTTTAGATTTAATTTCTGAAAAGGAGTTTCAAAAATTAATAAGCAGTAGAATAAAAAAGTAATGAGAAATTCTCCTCCTTTCCAAGGAGGAGTCCCCGAAGGGGGAGGTGGTAGATACATGACACAAATCAATAATATTACAACGTTGAAAAAAGTTTGAAAACAGTTACGAAACAATTTGACACCTGCTGAAGCAGGATTATGGAGATATCTGAAGAATAGTCAATTGAAAGGACGAAAATTCAGGAGACAGCATAGTATAGGGGATTATATAATTGATTTTTATTGTCCAAAGGAGAAATTGGCAATAGAACTTGATGGTGAAGTACATCAATATGATAAGATAAACAGAAATGATAGAGAAAAAGAGAAGTATTTACAGCATTTAGATATCCAACTATTACGATTTGAAAATAGATTAGTTTTTGAGCATTTAGAGATTGTATTAAAAAGAATTGAAGAAAAATTTACTACCATCCCCTCTCCCAATATGTTGGGAGAGACCCCTCCTTATAAAGGAGGGGAACTTTAACAGCGCTATTAAATCCCCGATGCGTAAGCTCGTGGGTAGTTTCATAGATACGACATCAATTCTCCTCCTTACCAAGGAGGAGTCCTTTGTACCTAAGCGCGAGCGCATAGTACAAGGGGAGGTGGTTTTAATAATTACTGTGTCATTATGATAAAAACAATAGCTGTATTACCCGGCGATGGGGTAGGTCCAGAAATAATTGATGCTACTCTTTCCGTTCTTCGTGCCGTTGAGAGAAAATTTGATCACTCATTTACATGTGATAGAGGTCTCATAGGCGGTGTTGCAATTGATTCAGTTGGAGAACCATTTCCTAAAGAAACTGAAGAATTGTGCATGAAATCAGATGCGATCTTGTTTGGCGCAATTGGAGATCCAAAATATGACAATGACCCCTCATTGAAAGTACGACCCGAACAAGGACTTCTCAAAATGCGCAAAAAACTTGGATTGTATGCAAATATTAGACCCATTCGTACATTTGATTCACTTCTCCATAAATCACCATTGAAAGAAGAGCGAGTGGAGGGAGCTGATTTTATTGTTATCCGAGAGCTTATTGGCGGCATTTACTTTGGCAAACGGGGAAGAGAAAACGGCGGTAGGACAGCATTTGATACGTCGTCATACTCTATTGAAGAAATTCAAAGGGTAGGAAACGTTGCTTTCGAACTTTCTCAAAAAAGAAATAAAAAAGTATGTCTTGTCGATAAGGCAAACGTTCTGGAGACGTCGAGATTGTGGCGAGAAACGATTCAGGAATTGTCCAAAAACTACCCCGATGTGGAGGTTGAGTATATGTTTGTTGATAACGCTGCAATGCAAATTATAAAAAATCCAAGAGCATTTGACGTCATATTAACTGAGAATATGTTTGGAGATATTTTGTCAGATGAGGCATCAGTCATCACCGGATCAATTGGCATGCTACCATCAGCTTCAATTGGTGAAAAGACATCGTTGTATGAACCAATTCACGGGTCTTATCCAAAAGCGGCAGGGAAAAATATCGCAAATCCCATTGGCACTATTCTTTCTGTAGCTATGATGCTTGAGTTGAGTTTTAAAATGTTACCTGAAGCTCAGGTCATTCGTGATGCAGTTGATACGGTCTTGTCAAGTGGTTTGGGAACAAGAGACATATCTTTGATAAAACCCCTTTCAACATCAGCAATGGGTGAGAAAATCGCTGAGAATATCTGATTACTTTTTTGCGGTTTTAGGTTGACCTGATTGAATAAACTCATAGAGCTTCATCCCAATCACCGATCCAACGATTGG
>PCVM01000094.1:198-1830 GCA_002796045.1 Candidatus Roizmanbacteria bacterium CG11_big_fil_rev_8_21_14_0_20_36_8 | reverse complement strand
GAATATCTGAACCATAATATAAGAAAGCAGATCACTTCAGTTTATTTTCTTTATGGCCAAAAGGCCGATTGTTACTGCTGGATTTAAATGTGCCCGGAAATATGTCCGACACTATAGACAAAAAGTCCCAGAGTTATTTCGGCAAGAACAGGAGTGAAAACAGGAAAAATGCCTGCAAGAAACAAAATTACAACGAGGGACAGAGTCAGTGTACCGATATATTTAGCAAGATACTTTTGGCACGTATGATTATTTTTTGATCACATCAAATCCTGTAAATGGCACCAGGACTTTTGGAATTGTAACGCTTCCATTTTTTTGCTGATAATTTTCTAAAATGGCAATCAGTATTCGGGGCGAAGCGACTGCGGTATTGTTATATGTAAAACAAAACTTTGTTTTTCCTTCAGTTGTTTTGTATCTTATGTTTAGTCTTCTTGCTTGGAAGTCGCCCATGATCGAGTTTGACATAGTCTCTCCATATGTACCTCTTCCAGGCATCCAAGTTTCAATATCATATTTTTTGTGTTGTGGTTCGCCCATATCTCCCGTACACATGAGAAGTTGTCTGTACGGAAGTTTCAACTCTTGAAGTATTTCCTCGGCATTTTTTTCAAGTTCTTCATGAAGCTCCAACGATTCCTCATAAGAATTTTTACCAATAATCACTTGTTCAATTTTCCAAAATTCATGGACGCGATAAAGTCCTTTTGTATCCTTGCCATAAGCTCCTGCCTCACGACGATAACATGGAGAAAGTCCTACATACCTTTTTGGAAGTTCCGATTCATTCAAAACTTCACCGCTATGATAAGCAGTCACTGGAATTTCAGCAGTTCCTGAGAGGTGCATATCTTCATCATTTAGTGAGTAAACATCTTGTTCACTCCCCCATGGAAAATGACCAGATCCAAATAAAGTAAACGCTTTGACGACTGTTGGAGGAATAAGAGGCGTAAACCCTTTTGTAACCAATTTCTGATATACGTAAAAAATCAATGCAAGGTGAAGTGTCGCTCCCTGATTCTTCAAAAAATAGCCTCTAAATCCTGAAATCTTTGATCCTCGTTCAAGGTCAATAATATCAAGATTAGTGCCAAGCTCAATATGATCTTTTGGTTCAAAGTCGAATTTTGGAATTTCCCCGCAGGTTTTAACTTCCACATTTGAGGACTGGTTTTTGCCTATAGGGACATCGTCATATGGAATATTCACGACATACATCATGAGGTTTTTCAACTTTTCCTCAACCTCATTTAACTTTACCTCAATCTCTTTCAACTTATCTTTTATTTTTCGGCCACGTTCTATCGTTTCCTTTGATGGAGGTTTTTCAAGCGATGCAGTATTTCGTTCCTCTCTTAAGGTTTGTATTTTACTAATTAAAGATTTTCGTTCATCATCGTACTTTAAAATACCTATGACATCTACTTCACGATTTTTATTTACTGCAGCAGCTTCTACTTTTTCAGGATTATCTCTTATATATTGTATGTCTAACATAAATGTATTTTATCATAATTACAGACTACTCAATTCTCTCACCATTTTCAAAACGTGACTGCAAATTATTGTGAATAGATTTGGAGATTAAGTGAGCGTTTCGATAAATCCCTAAAGCCACTGTAGTTG
>PCVM01000094.1:0-153 GCA_002796045.1 Candidatus Roizmanbacteria bacterium CG11_big_fil_rev_8_21_14_0_20_36_8 | reverse complement strand
AGCGTATAATAGATCATACGCGTGATATGAGTTGCTATCGTTACTCCAGTTAGAACCAATCCAAGAGCGACTCCTGAGACTGATAAAATCAGGATTTGAAGATCATTTATCAAAAAAATCTTTCCCTTAAAAAGATCCAAAAGAATCAGTAGG
>PCVM01000015.1 GCA_002796045.1 Candidatus Roizmanbacteria bacterium CG11_big_fil_rev_8_21_14_0_20_36_8 | reverse complement strand
CTCAATCTTATCTTTTAGACCAACTTCCACAAGAAGTTTCTTTGCCCTCTCTGTATTTTCTTCTCCTGCATAAAAACTTGGTAGAGCAACATTTTTTAGAGATGAATATCTATTTAATAGATTGAAGCTTTGAAAAACAAATCCTATCTTCTTATTTCGTATTTCAGCCAACTTATCTTTGTCAAGTTTAGAAACTTCTTCAAGATCCAAAAAATATTTTCCACCTGTCGGGATATCAAGACATCCGATTATATTCATCAATGTTGACTTCCCACTCCCAGATGGCCCCATGAGTGAAATGAATTGACCTTTTTCGATAGTAAAAGTAATACCATGCAAAATTGAATATTCTTCCTCTCCTAGATAATAACTTTTCTTTATTTTAATAGCCTCTATGACTTTTTTATTATCTTTACTCATTTATGTAATAAGACCTCATCTCCCTTAACAAGGCCTGAAATAACTTCAACGTCGGATCCGTTTGTAAATCCCAATTTAATAGTTTTTTTAATGAAATTATCACCTTGTTTTAGAAAAACAATAGAAGCAATTCCTTCACGAGTAACTGCTTTATTTGGAATAATAAGAACATTTTTTGCTTCTTTACTAATAATCTCAGCTTCTCCTGACAAACCATCGATAAGATGTAAATTCTCGTCATTAAAAGAGATCAACACTTTATAAGTTGAGAGTCCATTCTCATCAAGTTTTGCCAAGGGCGAAACAAACGATACTACGCCATCCACGATAGTGCCTTCGATCGCATCAAGCGATACTCTAGCGGCCATATCTTTTTTAATTTTTAAGGCATCGACATCTTCTACATAGCTCTCAAAATTAAAAGAATTTTCATTTACAACCGTCAACACAGTTGAGTTATTTTGAGTTGAAACAATATCTCCTGCTTGATAGTTAACCTGTGCAACAATTCCATCAATTGGAGTTGTGAGATATGATTTTTTCATAGCAATATCTTTTAACTCAACATCTAAAACTGATTTTTCTAAATCCCATTGATTTTTATCAAGAATTCTCTTAAATGTATCAGTTAATGCTATGTTTGAATATGTCACCTGTTCTCCTTCGTCAAAATCTGTGCGCTCTTTTAGATAGTCTCTCATACTTTTTTCCAGGTTTTTTTGAGCTTCTGCAATATCTAGATATGCTAAAGTCTGCCAAGCAGAAACTGTATCTCCTTCTTTAACAGTCACATTTCGTATAACTCCACCAATCTCAAAAGATAAATCATGTTTTTCGATATGAGTCATCCCATCAGTTGAAATTGAAACAGACACGTTCCCCTGTTTAACCAAAGAAGTCTCGCGAAGATTGTCTAATTTTATAGTTTCAGCTTTTGATCTGATTTGTTGATAAATAAATACAGAGACTACTGTTGATAATAGTAGTGCGACTATAATAATCACTCGTTTCTGTTTTAAGATATTTTTAATCATATTAATTAGTCCCTTTTAACTTAACAGCTTCAACATTTCCATCCATCATCCAAACTGAAATATATGTTCCAGATTGTATTTCAGTCATCTCAGCACTTATCGAACTCCCATCACTTTCTCCCGAGCCCTTAACTATTAATACTCCAACTGGTATTGTAAAGGTGACATTCTCAGTTTCGATATTTGCTATTTCTTCTAGACGAAGGGCTTGTCTTTCCTCTTGAGTCATAGCCTGACGCTCGGCTTTCTGCTGATCGCGTTCTTTATCAGTCAGCAAAACATCTCTAATTTCATTCGCAATAATCACTTCATTGCCTTCAATCGATTTAACTACTCCATTTATTTCAGCAGGTCTTTCTGGAAGTAATACTCCACTTTCCATACTTTCAATAATTTCACCCCCTTTATTTAAGGTATTAATATTTTTATTAAAATAAAAAGCACCTCCTACAATGATTAACAGTAATCCTGCTCCTAAAAAAACATGTATCTTTTTCATAAAAAATTAAATATTAATAATAACTAACTCATTCATGACGAAGTGCATCAATCGGATTCATTGCGGCTGCTTTTTTGGCAGGCGCAAAACCGAAAAATACTCCAGTCACCATAACAAATAAAAATGATAATAAATAACTCCACCAAACAAGATAAACAGATATTTGTAATTCTTGTAATACAAAGTATATTATAGTGGCAAGTATTGCTCCGATAAAATACCCAGCAATACTAAGAAGTATTGCCTCAAATAAAAATTGCAATTCAATATATCTGTCTTTTGCTCCAATCGCTTTTCTGAGCCCAATTTCACGAGTTCTTTCAGATACTGTGACATACATTATATTCATAATTCCAATTCCACCTACCAAGAGCACTACAAATCCCACACTACCCAATAATAGTGACATCGTCCTAGCAGAGTCTTTAGCCGCTTGGACATTCGAGCCCATATCTCTGATACGAAAGTCATCAATACCTCCGATCTTAATCTTGTGACTTTCTCTTAGAACAACTGCAATATCCTCCATTGCCCGATCAAGAATATCAACGTCACTAGCCATTGCATTAATATTAAACTTCCCTTTCGTCCCAAGAACGTATCTATATGCTGCTGAATATGGAACAAAAACAGACTCATCAATTGTTGTTGGTCCAAATGCTCCACCCTTATATACTAAGGAGCCAATTATTTCAAATTTCTTCTTTCCAAGAATTATCTCTTTTCCGACAACATCAGCCATTGGATCTCCAAAAAACTCTTCAACTACATTGGATCCTAAAACTGCAACTTTTGCCCTATCCTCATCGTCTTTTGATGTAAAAACTCTTCCAGTTACTAAGTCTGTGTTCATCATTGCAAAAACATCTTCTGTACTTCCAATAATGTCAAACGATGCAAATTCTCCATTTGAGCTTACTGCAATCTTGCCTGTTAACTGCGGAACAGCTGCTGAGATATTTTCCAAATTGCTTATGCTAATTGAGTCGTCAATGTCGAGTTTTGATTTTTCGCCATCTGCATTTGACGGCGCATTAATAAGGATCGTTGTTACACTCATATTAGAAAATTGTTCATCAATATCATTTTTTGCGCCTTCCCCCATTGCGATAACAAGGATAATTGTCGCAGCACCAATTACAATACCGAGCATTGTGAGAAGGGCCCTTACACGATTATTGGATAAACTCCCAATCGAAAGATTTATTAACTTTAAGTACATTTTTTTATTAATTGAGTATATCTTGCTGAACTGAATTTTCCCTGAAAGAATAAGTGCTTAAAAATATTTTGAAATCTTGTAGCCGACGATCACGCCGATAAGTCCTCCAATGGCACCAAGTATGATTGAGGTGTATGAGAGTGCGCTTACACCAAAAAACATAGGACCGTAACTTCCGATAGTCGATCCGATTACGAAAAAAGTCATAACAATTCTTTTTGGAGTCATAAGAGCAGTATAAGCTATTAATAATAATTAACGTGAATTAATTTTCTTATATTTTTGATAAATAAACTCAAGAGCAAATAATGAAATTGCAGAAATTGCAGCACCAAAATAAAAACTGTAGGGAATATATTCAAAGACAATGACATGCTTGCCTTTTGGGACCTCAACCGCTCTGAAAGTATGATTAACAGTAATAATTTTGGCAGGATTACCATCCACACGTGCTCGCCATCCCGGATAATTATTATCAGATAAAAAAAGAAGTCCATTTTGCTTTGTATTCGATTTAATTTCAATATAATTTGAGCTATATTTTATTACCGTGGCCGCAGATGGAGGAATGTTTTTTGCAGAAAAGGCCGGAGAGCTTTCCAGAATCAATTTTGTTTGATAAGGAAATTTTTCTTCAAAAAGTTTATCCAACGCATTCTTTTTTTCTGGGATCACTTCATAATCGTAAAAAATTGCAGCTCGAGGAATATAGTTTAAATTTTTATATATTTTCCATTTGAAATTCTGATAAATTAATTCAAAACGTGAATTGATAAAATGGTCATCTTTAGGATCCCAATAGTCTTGCATATTGTCATCTTTATCAAGCACGTATTTGGTTCCAAGTAAATTTAATAAAACTTGTTTTCCGTACGTATCGTCTACTGGATCAGTGTTTGGAATTATTGCATCACTCCTTGAAATTCTTTTTGAGAATTTTCCTTCTTCTGCTGATTTTACAAGTTCTCCATACTTTCTAATATACAGCGGATCGTAACCTTCAGCATTCTGAATCTTCCATAAAATCGATAAATTTGTTGCAATTGATGCAGAGTTTGCTCCATAAACTCTATCAAATTTGCTCATTGTTTGTAATTCCTTGAGGAAATTGTGGCTTGGAAACATGTAATTTGGAGATGAAAATGGAAGGTATTTGTTCCAGTAATATGAATATTCAAATCCCATTAAGATAAATGAAGTGATCAAGACTACGAATATATATCTCTTAAATCTTTGAACAGCAATTATTACTCCACCCAATGAAAAAATGATAAACGTTGGAATTATGAGATTTCGTTTAGACACTAATAGATTTAATTGATCAATATTTGAAATAAATAAAAATATCCAAAATATTACATAAATT
>PCVM01000045.1 GCA_002796045.1 Candidatus Roizmanbacteria bacterium CG11_big_fil_rev_8_21_14_0_20_36_8 | reverse complement strand
GAACCATGACGTGGTCTTCAGGAGACAAATCATTTGCAGAAACGAAGTAATCTGGCCTATCTAAATCTCCAGAATCCACTTCAGCTTGATGTTTTTTGTACCATTCATCATACAAATAATGTCTTATTTTATGTTCTCCAAGCCTATCTCGCCTAGTAAACTCAAATTCGTAAACCGGCTCAATACCAGACGTTGTTCCCGACATTAAAGACGTGGACCCTGTTGGTGCCTGCATCAAAAGTACAGAGTTGCGAATTCCATCTTCTGCCACTTTTTTACGAATATCTTCAGGAAGAGTTTGCATAAATCCGCTTTTAATAAATTTATTTGCATTAAACATTTTAAAAGATCCTTTTTCTTTGGCGTTATCAGATGAGGCGATGTAAGCTTCATGGGCGATTTGCTTGTAAACTTTCTCAATAAACTCCAGTGATTTTTTTGACCCATAACGAATGTGAAGTTTTATAAGAGTGTCTCCAAGCCCCATAGTTCCTAATCCTATTCTCCTCTCTCCTTCAAGCTGAGTCTTTCTAATCCCTGGAAATACATATGGATCCATATCCACTACGTTGTCTTGGAGTCTAACTGCGGTTCTGACGGTCTCAGATAGGGCTTCAAAATCGAATTCTCCCGGCTTGTCGACTTTGTACCCTTTAACAAAAGCTGTTAAATTAATTGATCCTAAGTTGCAAACTCCCCACCCTGGAAGCCCCTCTTCTCCACATGGATTAACGCATATTATTTTGTTCCAATACGAGTTATTGTGCATCTTGTTATACCTCTCAAGAAATACCACTCCAGGCTCTGCAGACTTCCAAGCAGCTTCTGCAATAAGATCCCAAATCTTTCTAGCTTTTACAACCTTAAGGACTTTTATTTTCTTACCAAGCGCCTTCCAAGACTCAATATCTCCATCCCACTGAGTGTCGTAGTCAGGATCATTTTTGTCAGGAAAAATCAAAGGCCAATCCTCATCTTTCTTAACCGCTTCCATAAATGAGTCGGAAATTGCAACTGACAAATTGGCGCCATTAATTCTCGATAAGTCTTGTTTAACTGTTATAAATTCCTCAATGTCCGGATGCCAGTCCCAAAGCATAAGCATTAAAGCTCCGCGTCTTGTTCCTCCTTGCTGAATAATGTCGCGAGTAGCAAGAGAAAAAATTTCTGCCCAATTGCAAGGACCTGAAGAAAATCCATTGACCTTCTCAACTCTCTCTCCCCGAGGCCTCAAAGTCGATAAATTTATACCAACGCCCCCACCGCGGGCCATAATTTCAATCATTTCTCCAAGTGTTTTTAAGATGCCCTGTCTTGAATCTTGAGGTGATGGAAGAACAAAGCAGTTGTAGTAAGTCACAGAGTATCCAGTCCCAGCCCCAGCAAGTATTCGGCCACCGGGAACATATTTAAAGTTCTCCATTGCATCATAAAATTTCTTAGCCCATTTTTTTCTACCTCCAGGCTCCTCGATCTCGGCCACAGCATCTGCAATTCGTCGCCACATCTCGTCTGGCGTCTTTTCCAAGGCGTTCCCCGCTTTATCTTTAAGTGAATACCTATCTAAAAATACCTTTTCTGAAATGCCTTTTAGTTGCATATTTTTATTTAATTTAATTAATTTATAAATATTTTGTTCTAATTAATAAGTGTTTATCACGACAGTTTTTTTAGCTCTCTTTCAAACTCTTCAACATCAAGAAACCTTCTAAATACTGATGAGAAGCGAATATACGCAACTTTGTCGATATCTTTTAAGTGGCTGGCCACTTGATTTCCGATAACCGTGCTCTCAATCTCGGTCTTTCCTTCATTTGCAACTGACTGCTCGACAAGGCTCACAATTTCTTCTACTTGGTCAGCAGTAACTGTTGTTTTACCTACTGCTTTAAATATCCCATTTAGTAATTTTTTTCTATCAAATCTTTCTCTGCGTTTATCCCTCTTTATCACAAGTACTGGAATCTCCTCTATTCTTTCATATGTCGTAAATCTTTTTTTACAGTCAGAGCAAGATCTTCGCCTTCTAATCGCTGTCTTATTGTCTGAAACTCGCGTTTCAATTACCTCTGTATTGGTATTTTGACAAAATAGACATTTCATATATTGGGTGCAAATAAAATGTATACCACTACCAGTAGCATTTCAAGTGAATTTATTATATCAAACAATATCACTATTTTTTAATGTATTTTTCCCGAATCCTGTAATACTAACGCTCGGAAAAATTGTATAATTTGAACAGTAATTGCAATTAGTCCCTCTATGGATGATTATATAGGTATGGACGTCTCCTCTTAAATAATCTCTATTGGCAAAATATCGATAGGTTTATAGTGGTTGTTTGACTAAACATATTCTTACATTTAAATATTATCTTACTATCCAATCCTCATAATTGTCGGACTTTGACAAAGCTCTAAATATATTTTTATCACATCGATAAATAAAATATTTATAACAGCTCGAAGCCCCAAGGTGTATCTAGTAAAATTACTTGGTATAATATTTTTATGGATACTTACATTCTTGACACCAACCTACTTTTTAACATGGAGGCAAAAATGGGTTTGGGAGACAACACGAAGAGAATAATGACCAATCTTACGAAGGCTGCCTCTGCTAAAGGAAAATCTGAAATATCTATAGCTTTACCCCCTACAATAGTCCAGGAGATAGTCTCTTTTTTTGACAGTCCAGATGATGAAGTGCTAACGTCATTTCTTGGCTCTGTTACGGTTAGATCTCCGGAGACCCATAGCATCCTTGTGTCCGGCTCTATTTTCTCTGAACTTATAGAAGATTATCGCAATAGATCTTTTCGAGCGATGAAAGTAGCTGAGGAAGAAATGACTCGTGTGGCAGAGGTTTTTATGGGGAAAGCTGCGCTGCCTAAAAAGGAATTCCAGATAACTCTTGGAAAAGTAATCTCAAAGTTTCGCGACCGCTATCGCAATGCTACTAGAACTGGGACTTTAGATAGTGTCGCAGACCTTGATGTGATTATTCTTGCCAAGGAGCTTGGCGGGACGCTGGTAAGCTCTGATGAAGGTCTTTCTCGTTGGGCGAGACAATTTGCTGTTGTCGAGATGGATCCTCGTGTTTTTGGAAAAAAGATGAAAGCGTATCTTTAACCTCAAGTAATGAGTTTTTTTTGTGATCTTTTTTTATTGAAATGGTGGCTGGTATCGCCTCATCGTCATCGTCGTCTGGAATAAGGTAAGAAATGATATTGATCATCCTGTCGACAAGAGAAAGTTGTGGTTTATCTAGAAAGACAATATGCTCAATTAAAATTCTCATGACATCTTGCTTTATTTTATTTGAAGGAATTATTAAATATGAATGCATATTATATGGTGGGTGGGTCACAATTATGAGGATGTCAAACCCGAAACGTTTAGTGAAATAAAAGTGGGATAAAACATCCCATCGTAAAGTGATTCCGACAGTTTCTATGCCAAATTTGGTAATTTTATTTTCAATTTCTGGAGGAGGAGTAATGGTTAATACGTAAAAGAGGAACAACACTGCCCAAATTGGAACTATTAAGATTTTATCCCCAACGAAAAATATTATTGCTGACAATAAAATGGCAACGGCAATATAAAATCTTAAAACATTTTTACTTCTTTTTTTAAAAGCTCGAAGTGGCGCTTTCCAACTATATACAACTTGTGGGTTGAGGGTTGACGGCAGAGGAGTCGCACCATATAATAAATTTCCAAATTGTGATCCCATATACTCATTGTTCTATGTTTGGACTTGTTTGTCAAGTAATTGCATTTTGTTATTAATACATCTAAGATATGCAATAAGCGAACTTTGCCACTATTTATCCTTCAGAAACTGAATTATAATAGTTAAGTAATTGTAGTAAGTTGCTTATTGGTTTTTATGCTCAAATCAGCTCTTAAAAAATTAGTCGGCTCTCCAACTGAGATCCATAGTTATTCCACCCTTCGACTTCAAGCAAAAACTTACAGGCTTGTAAAAAATTTTCTGCAGCCTATTCTTAAAAAGAATAAATTAACATCTCTTGATTGGTGTTTATTAGGACTTTTATTTCAAAATCCTGACGGCTTACGATTTATTGAGATATCCCACCAGATGGGAGTTGAGCCCCCGTTTATTACAGAATTGGCAGTAAATATTAAAAAGAAAGGGTATATAGATATAGTCGATCATCCAGATGATAGGAGAGCCAAGATAGTGTTGCTTTCAGCAAAAGGGAAACAATTAATAGAAAGTCTAGAACCTGAATTGAAAAACAGGCTTGATGAATTAAAAATTGGAATATCTTCTCGTGAAAACGAAACATACTTCAATGTGATGATACGGTTAATTGAAAATATCGCTGAACAGAAATAAATAATTATTTATTTAGCCTGTCTGCAATCCTATTTTGCTCATCGGAAAGATTTTTGTCCTGTTCTACCCAACCACTTTCCTCTACCGTGAACCATTCATTCGCTTTCATTCGGGAGATAATTCGTGTAAATCGATTTATCCGTAGATTAATAATTTCATTTATTCTATCAACGTCTTG
>PCVM01000087.1:4318-4649 GCA_002796045.1 Candidatus Roizmanbacteria bacterium CG11_big_fil_rev_8_21_14_0_20_36_8 | reverse complement strand
AAAATTAGCAGCTCAAAACAAGGCTTTCGCTCACCTTCGTTGGTAATATAACGTACTTTTATAAATTTATTCATGATGCAAATAATATATTCGTAATTGTTTTACGTTTATTACAACCTGTATCAAAAATTGAAATATGGCCCAGCAAAATATAATAGCAACAAAAGACCGAAATGTTCCACTCGACATGATTAGGAACGTAGGAATTATTGCACACATCGATTCAGGAAAAACTACAACAACCGAGAGAATTCTTTTCTATACAGGAAGATCATATAAAATTGGTGATATCGACGAAGGAAGTACCCAGATGGATTGGATGGAGCAAGAA
>PCVM01000087.1:0-4247 GCA_002796045.1 Candidatus Roizmanbacteria bacterium CG11_big_fil_rev_8_21_14_0_20_36_8 | reverse complement strand
TGACACCCCTGGCCACGTAGATTTTACTGCTGAAGTGGAACGCTCCCTTCGAGTTCTCGATGGTGGAGTCGTGGTTTTTGATGCTGAAGAAGGAGTCCAATCACAATCTGAAACTGTATGGCGTCAGGCTGACAAGTATAAAGTGCCACGTCTGACCTTCATTAATAAAATGGATAAGCTTGGGGCAAATTATGAAGGAACAATTTCTGAAATCGAAGATCGTCTAGGAGCAACGCCAATCGTCATGGTTTATCCAATTGGAAAAGAGGATACATTTCGTGGGGTTGTCGACTTGATGACGATGAAAAGTTATGTTTGGGGAAAAGATGAAAAAGGAATTGAGTACGATATTCTTGACGAAATCCCAGAAGAAACTTTAGGTAAAGCAAAGGAATATCGTGCAAAACTAGTAGAACAAATTGCAGAGCTTGATGATGAGCTACTTGAAAAGTATCTGGCTGGCGAAGAACTTAGTACAGATAAAATGAAAAAAGCCCTAAGAAAAGCTGTTGTGGCGTATAAAATTGTTCCTGTTTATGCTGGAACATCACTTCGCAATAAGGGAGTTCAGCCACTTCTTGATGCTATCGTAGATTATCTTCCATCTCCTCTCGACTTGAAAGAAACAACTGGTTTATTACCTGGAACTGATGAAAGCATAACTAGACAGCTTAATTCTCAAGAGCATTTTTCAGCTCTTGCATTCAAAATTCAGCTTGATCCTCATGTAGGAAAAATCACTTATACTCGAATCTATTCGGGCGTATTAAAGTCTGGATCTTATGTGTACAATATTAATAGTGGTAGAAAAGAACGAGTAAGTCGAATTTTACTCATGCACGCTAATCAACGAGAAGAGATTGCTGAAGCATATGCAGGAGAAATCGTAGCTTTAGTCGGACCTAAAGAATCAAAAACAGGAGATACGCTAGCTGATGAAGATCATCCAATTTTGCTTGAGCAAATCGTCTTTCCTGAACCAGTAATTTCACTTGCAATTGAGCCCAAAACTAAATCTGATCAAGAAAAATTATCTTATGCTCTCCAAAGATTATCTGATGAGGATCCAACATTTAGAGTAAAAGTAGACCATGAAACAAATCAGACTATCATGGCTGGAATGGGAGAACTTCATCTAGAAATATTAGTCGACAGAATGAAAAGAGAAATGGGACTCAATGCAAATATTGGTAGTCCACAGGTGGCGTACAAGGAAACAATAACAAAAAATACAGAAGCTGAAGGAAAATACATTAAACAAACGGGAGGACATGGTCAATATGGACATTGTCTAATTCGAATGGAGCCACTAGGTCGAGGTGAAGGTTTTATTTTTGAAAATAAAATAAAAGGTGGTACTATTCCTTCTGAATTTATTCCATCTATTGAAAAGGGTATCAGACAAGCTCTTGAAAAAGGAGTATTACTTGGATATCCGCTCACAGATCTGAAAATTGAACTTTATGATGGAAGTTATCACGATGTTGACTCATCGGATATTGCTTTCCAAATTGCAGGATCTATGGCTCTTCAAGACGGTGTTAAAAAAGCTGGGGCAGCATTACTTGAACCTATTATGAAACTTGAGGTTACGGTTCCTGATGATTATATGGGAACCGCAATCGGAGACGTGTCAAGCCGAAGAGGAAAAGTCCTAGGTACAGAAAAAAGAAACAAAGTTACAATTATAAAGGCTTACGCTCCACTTGCTGAGCTTTCAGGATATGCAACGGTACTTCGATCTTTGACTGAAGGACGTGGGGTATTTTATATGGAACCCTCTCATTATGAAGAAGTTCCAAAGAGTATTGTAGCAGCAATGAAGAATGAGTAACTATTAAAGGAATTCGTATGAAAATTCTTGTACTGTCTGACACTCATCTAACTCCACGCTTTGAACAGAAAAAGTTTGATTTTCTAGAAAATATTATTCAAAAATCCGATTCTGTAATAATTAATGGAGATTTTTGGGATGGATATCTTTCTTCTTTTGAGCACTTCATTGACTCTCCTTGGAAGAAACTTTTCCCGCCTCTTAAAAAGAAAAATTCGATATACATATATGGAAATCATGATGCTGAAAGCTTTTCAGATAAAAAAGAATTGAAAAAATTCTCCGCTGAACAACTAGATTCGTATTCAATTAATATTGATGGCTCAAAATACGTAATCGAACATGGACATAGACTTTTCCGAAATGGAGAAAAAATCCCGAGAATAATTACTAAAACTGCTAGATTTAATACCAAAGTAATAGATGTAATTGAATATTCAGCATCAAACACTTCTTATCAAATATTCAATCTCACTCTTTCAGTGTTAAACACATCAATAAAGAAAAAACTTAAAAAATTTTCTAAACCCAATGTTCGCTATATTTTTGGCCATACTCATGCTCAAGAGCTAGACTTAGAAAATCAGTTTATTAATACTGGGTTTAGCAAACATGGATTTGCTGAGTATATGTGGCTTGATGAAAATGGACCGAAGTTGTTTCATGAAAGATATAGATAAATTATCATGTTAAAAATATGAAAGAAAATAAAAATGATAAAATTGGCCCATTTAGAAAAGAGACTCTCAAGACAGTTGCGAAGTATGGACTTATTGCTGTTGGGATTTTAGGGTTATTCTCTCTTGTTTAACGTAATCTCTAATGGACAATTAAGATGATCATGGCTTGTTGCTGGGCAGAATTTTCTTCCGTACTCGATAACACGTATTGTAAATTTTATCCACTCAGATTTTGGAATTATTTTCATTAAATCTTTTTCAATTTTGACAGGATCTGAGTTTTTTGTCAGATTATATAAACGTGAAATTCTTATAACATGAGTATCTACTGCAATTCCTTCAGCTTTTTTATATATTTGTCCAAGTGCGACATTGGCAGTTTTCCTACCAACTCCAGGAAGCTCGATCAATTTTTCTAATGAGTTGGGAATTTTATCGTTGTATTCACTATGAATAATCTCAGCGACAGCTAAAATACTCATCGCTTTTCGTCTATATAAACCAACAGATGAAATATCTTTTTCAAATTCATTTTTTTCAGCATTTAAATAATCGGCAATTTTCGGATACTTTTTGAATAGTATTTTTGTGACTTTATTTACTTGCTTGTCATTAGATTGAGCAGAAAGCATTACAGCTAAAAGAAATTCGAAAGGATTTGAATATTCTAATGTGGGGCTCACGATTGGAAACAATTCTTTGAGTTTTTTTACAATAATTTTAGCTTTTTTCTTTGTTGTAATCATTTTTTGCGGATATTTGTATCTTTTTTACAAAATTATCACGAACCAAATATCAGAAGTTCTTCTTCGGCACGAGTAATAGCCGTGTATAGCCACCTTTTCCAATCAGTGTCATCCATCTTTGAAAATCTTTCTTCAAAAAGTATTACTTTTTTTGCCTGGCTACCTTGTGCTTTATGCACAGTTAAAGCATATCCAAAATCAAATAAGTCCCCTTTCATGATTTTTGACCTCCTATTGGTAAAATTCAGAGTAGTATCGCTCCCAAATTGTTTAACAGATATTAATCCTTGATATTTTTCCTTATTATCATCCATCGCAATTTCTGCATCATACCAATGAATATCTAGTCGTTTAATTTTTATGATTATTCCAAGCATTCCGTTTGATATACCCTTTTGATGGTTATTTCTTAGACAGATGACACGATCTCCAACTGTTGGTTCAGCAGTCTCAATTCCAAGTTCGGTTCTGATGTAATTGTTCAGTTTTTTTCTAGTGTGATTATATCCACAAAGAATAAGTGTTGAAGGCGTGAAGTTTTGAAGAGCCTCGTCCATCTCGAGTTGGAAATCTGAATCTTCAGGTGTGTATTTTTTTACAAATTGAGAATAATTTCCTTGACGAACTCTTCCATGTTCGCGCGCTTGAATTGAAAGTCCGATAATTTGGTTTTCAGCGGCTTGTCTATGAATATGTTCTAGTACGATATCTGGTTTTTTCATGAGATTAAATGTTCCACGAATTGGGGGGAGCTGGCCATGATCTCCTACTGCAATTATTGGAACATCATACTGTAATAAATGATCCCAAATTTCTCCATCGACCATAGAGCCTTCATCGATAATGATTAACTGAGCCTCAATTTTACCTTTGCGTTGCCATCCAACTATTTCTTTATTATTGTTTACTATTGGCGAATAGATCATCGAATGAATTGTGCTGACTGTATCTTTTTTTGAAATTCCTTTTTGCTCAATTAGTTTTGAT
>PCVM01000042.1 GCA_002796045.1 Candidatus Roizmanbacteria bacterium CG11_big_fil_rev_8_21_14_0_20_36_8 | reverse complement strand
AGCTGCATTTTCAATAAATTTTTTGTTTCAATCATTAGTGATTTTTATTTTTACGATGGTAATTTTGTCATTTAGATTGAGCTTTTTTATTAATAGCTTTCTCCTAGGATTAATCTGTTTTATTTTATCCTTTCAGTTATTTTGGTCTGTGGAGCTCCCAGAAACTGTTGGAAAGAAATTCATTACTTTTTGTCTTGTTTTATCAGTCCCATTGACCGAATTTGCACTTTTGCTGTCATTTATTCCAATGAGCATAAATATTGCAGCTTTGGCTTTTACAGCAGGGTATTACGCACTTTCGGGAATTATTTACAATTATATAGCAGAAAGGCTTTTTCCAAATGTAATCCGGGAGCACGTCTCTGTATTCGTCTTCGTTATTGTGATAGTGCTTTTAACTATTTCCTGGTAAATAATACTATTATTTATCCTACACTGAAAGTTTCAATACTTACCAGAAAGTAGAGGAGAGGGGAGTATAAAATATACGAACGTGAATATATCGAATAACCTATAATAATTAATTCACTTAATTAACTATAGGGTATAGTTAATTATTGATTAACTGATAATGTATTTTGATATAGTTAATATGTATTTGTGGATAACATTATCTTTTTTCGTGGGTTGTTCTCTTTTGAAAAGGCTCCATATAAGTCTAAATGTATAATATTAGCAATGTTAATTATTCATTGCTGTTTTGATGAGTTGATATAGGAATATTGACAATATCCTCTTAAAAAAAGCTCTTTATAAGAGTGGTTGTATTTACTCAAGGTTGGACTTTCTATTTGAAACTTGTTAGAAAGTATTCGAAATATTTATCTAGTGAATGTGTGTACTTCTTTCAGCATCTGGTACAAGTTAACTGAATCATAAAAAACATGTATTTATGCTCGAAAGAGAGAGTATATGAGACGTCGTAAAATGTATCTTTTACGACGTCTATCTTAATTTGGTACGGAGTAGTGCGGTTTTTGGGTTTTATAATTAATTTCATTTTTGTAGTTATTAATTATTTTTTATAATTGTATTTCTCGACTAAATATGCTCTTTTGTGCTGAAAAATCAAGTATTTATTTTTCACTTCCCTATCTCTAATTTATTACTTTTGCAAAACTCTAGCATTTATTTTCTCCTTAATACTCCCCTTTTCTTTATAGTTCGTGTAAGTGTTTAGGGAGTTGGACGCTGTTGAGTAGTGTATGGTCATACCACTACGAGATACGACACGACATCTCAACAAACAGAAGTCGAAAATGAGGAAGATGAATAGTCAGACGCTTATGATTTACAGTCGATAATATTACCGAGATCTTTCATTAATTTTATAACAGGAATAAAAAGAGTGTTGGTTTATCAAGATGATAATGTTATGGGTTGATTATATCCCGCGCCAGAGAGACAGGATTTTATCAGTAATATAGCTAAAATAATAAAGCGGTGAGACGATATAATCTTGGGTAAAAAGATACTTGACTTCAAATCCGCCAAAGCCACGTTTGAATAAACTCAAACCTTCCCAGGCGCGAGGAGTCCGACCAGAGTCATAAATTCCATGAAAGCTATAATATTTACACCCGCGGCGTTTTGCTTCTAAGATGGCATTCATTTGTAGAAGATATGCTGCTGGATATTTGGTATGAATCGATGCACCCTGATGATAGTATCCGCTGGCTTTTGAAAAAACGATAATAGATGCGGCTAATTTTTTAGGGGCCCCTTCCTGGGCGAATTTTGGGGGTATGGAATTTTTTGGACTGTTATGAAAACCTGAAATAAATATCTTTACGTTATTAACCTCTGAAAAAGAGTTAAATTCATTAAAAATGTACTTATCTGAGTAAGGTGTGAAATTTTCACGAACTGCTGTTTGATGATAAAGAGTAAGAAAATCATTGACTGCTGATTTATCTGAATCTGATGTCACGGAAATATTTTGGCGTTTTGCAAGTCTGATCGCATATCGAGTATTTTTTCGCATAACGGACAGAATTTGATCTTCAGATTGTGTGACGTCTAAAACCCACATAGTTTCGGCATGAACATAGATTGGGGAAGTTTTAAAACCTAAACTCTTGAAAAGTTTCAAGTGTTTATCATTGCGATCTAAAATAGGCGCTATTCTAATGAACCAGAACTTTTCACGTATGGCAACTGACTTCAGATACTTGAGCAATTCATTAAGTTGGTGTTTTATATCATTGATTTGATTAAGGTCAATATGCTGGGCTAACTTTTTTTCATGGATATTAAATAGAGGACCGTGTGGGACAAAAAGATACTGTCCGCGTTTTGATCTTACTTTCACGACAAGGGCAATTGCAAGTAATTTTTCATTTTCATAAAGCCCAATTCTTTCGATCTCTTGACCACAAAGAATCTGAAATTGACCCCACTCCCATGAGTGATGAAAACTTGGCTCGCCAACACGCTCAAAAAATTCATTCCAAATTGATTTATCTAAAATTGGCTTGATTATCATTGATGATTGAGTTCATCGTTTATAACGGCTGTCACTTTTTTTACCTCATCTAAAGTAATATTGGTAGGTAAATTGATTATTTTATTATTAATTTTTTCAGCAACAGGACAAGATCCGCGAATATATCCGACTTGTTCAAGGTCAAGCTCTTTTGGAGCCACGGGTTGAGTATACCACGATCCGAGAAGAACGCCTTTTGAGCTAGAACGATTTAACGTTTTTTTTTGATCCCCAACTACCAATGGATATCTGGATAAGGGACCGGAATATTTTATTGAATTATTTACAATATTATTGTTGTAATAATCCACGGCTGCAGTTCTTCGATCGACGACGTCGTTAAATGTGTCAAGTTGTTGGAGTAGCAGTAGTGCGCAAACATTTGGAAAAGAATGAAGAAATGTAATATCAAATTCTCCTTTTTTCTCTCTCGTTGTAATTTCCTTTAATATCAAGCCAAAGTAGTTTAGAAATGCATGAATTATTTTTCCAATCCATATATTATAGGTTAATTTAATTAAATATGCCTGAGGTTGGTAGATGAGAATTTTAAAAATAAACCAGTATGAAGGTAAAGTGAGTTGGCGCTCCATATCACGCATTTTTGTTGTAGTTTTTTTATTTTGTGAAATAATTGCTCCGCCAAAAACGCTTGAAAAGGCTTTGGAACGGCCAAACGACATCAAAATAGTTCCTTCATATTTTTTCATATGAAATTTTTCGGGATCAAAACCATGGGCAACATCATGAATTATCTCGATTTTATGTTTTTTTGCAAATAGTGTAATTTCGGTTTGATATTTAGGCGATATCCCAAAGGTGTGTTGGAGAACTATAACTTTTGAACGATTTGAGTATTTTTTTTTCAAATCATTAATATTCATTGAGTAGTCATCTGAATTGATATCGACATATATCGGTTTTAAATTCAGCTTCAGGATAGGCAAGACCACAGCTTCACACGTGAAGCCTTGTACTAAAATTTCGTCTCCCACATTTAGATTCAGATTTTTTAAATACTGATACAGCGCTGCCCGACCGGTCAAGAACGTTGAAATTTGAGAATCAGATCCAAAAAAACGAGATTTAAGACGTCGTTTAATGTATTGCTTTGACTTCCCTCTTCTCCACCTCAATGGTTGAAAAAGTAATTTTAATGCAAGAATAGCATCTCTTTTGGTGATATTTGGCGCAAAATCAGTGATAATCATAAATTTATATTAACTCTCTCCCCCACTGTTGACTTGTTTCAGTAGCCTGCTAAGATCAGTATCTGCAAATTTACCTTCAATAAGAACTACAGAGTCTTTATTAATTTTTTTAAGAACTAAATCTATCAAACTTGAGACGTCGTTTAATGTAATTATCTGATTACTTTTATTTTTCTTATCAAATGATTGATCTGTTGTAAAAAGTTTAATTTTTGTATCTTTTAGTTGATGGGATATTTTACTATAAGATGCACTTTTTTCTACTCCCAATTCGATTATCCCCTGAGTAATGATTATTTGATTTTCAGACGGAAAAATTTTTAAAACATCAATTGCAGATAGAAAACCATCAACATTTGAGGTGGCTCCGTCATGGATGAACGTTGCGCCATGTGCTCCTTTATGGAGCGATAGTTTTCCTGGAATTTGAGAGATAGAATTTACTGCGGTAAATATTTCGTCAAAATTCATGCCAAGATCATGCGCGAGGCCAATACATGGAAGTAAATTTAAAATAGCGTGCTTCCCGAGAAGATTTGTTTTAAGGTTAAACTCGAGATTGCCGATCTCTACTTTTGCAGTAGTTCCAAGTGGAGTAACCATTACTTCTTTAGCTGAAATATCAGCATCTGCATGTCCATACTTCTGACAACCTGGCAAGTCATTTAACAAACTTTCAATATTTGGTACAGTTGAGTTGATATATACTTGATTTGTTTTTAAAACACTGTAAAGTAGAGATGACTCCTCTTTTATAAGAGCCTCCCTACTCCCGTAAAGGTCAAGATGTTGATTTCCAAGACCAGTCAAGATTCCAGCCGAAAAGGGAATATATCCAACTGCTGATTTGATTTCGCCCGCTTTGTATGCCCCTGCCTCAATAATCATAATCTCAGTATCTTTGGTAAGATTATTATTGATGCATTTTGCGATGCCGACATCAGTATTCATATTATTATCTGTTTTTGCAACCTTGTATTTTG
>PCVM01000064.1:4426-4599 GCA_002796045.1 Candidatus Roizmanbacteria bacterium CG11_big_fil_rev_8_21_14_0_20_36_8 | reverse complement strand
GTACTACCTTTACATGGGCGTGATCAATATCAAAACCTTCAACAACCAAACCGACCCGCAGCGGTTTTAATGATTTTTCGATTGCCCGCATAACTTTTTTAGCAGTTAACATAGTGCGCTGATAAAGATCGTCGTTGAGTTGGTGGATAAATGGAATATGGGTTTTAGGAATT
>PCVM01000064.1:4241-4401 GCA_002796045.1 Candidatus Roizmanbacteria bacterium CG11_big_fil_rev_8_21_14_0_20_36_8 | reverse complement strand
GATTGATATCTAAAAAAGCCAGAGTATTGTCGTCCTCATAAATTTTGTAACAGGGAATTTCACCGTTGATGATTTTACAAAATATACAGCTTCCACTCATGGATCTATTTTAACATGGAGCTAATTCGATTTTACCGGAAGGAAAAAAGCGAAATTTTCA
>PCVM01000064.1:0-4089 GCA_002796045.1 Candidatus Roizmanbacteria bacterium CG11_big_fil_rev_8_21_14_0_20_36_8 | reverse complement strand
CTATTGAATCCGGAGTCACACTTATCGATACTGCTCAAAACTATGCAGCGGGCAAGTGTGAGGAGTTAGTGGGAGAGGCGGTCAAAAAATATCCCCGCAGCGCATATCGAATCCTAACAAAGCAAAATAAAGAATTTCTAAGTTATGAGGATGTATTGGCTGGCGCTCATGCAAGTATGAAAAGAATGGGAATAAGTTATATCGATTATTTTCTCTGTCACTCTCCAAATCCAGATTTTGATATGCAGGATTTTTTCAGAGCAACAAATAAACTATATAAGGATAAGCTGATAAGAAATGTTGGCGTAAGTAATTTCGGACCAAAGTCACTTGAAATAGCAATTAAAACTTCTGAGCTTCCAATACTATTTAATCAGGTTAATTTTTCGATCGACAACGACGATATTTTTAGTAGCGGGACATATGATTTTTGTATAAAACACAATATCTTGATCCAGGCATTTAGAACACTTACAAATATTGATGCAAATGAAGATGCAAAAAAGATGCTTCAAATATTGATGATAAAATATAAAATTTCTAAACAGCAATTAGTTCTCGCATATTTAAACAATTATAAAGATGTGATATTTACAATTCGAGCAAGTAGTAAAACTCATTGGGAAGAAATAAAGCAAGCTATGGAGATAAAACTTGAAAAGAGCGATATTGAAAAACTTCGTGAAACACATGTGAACAAACATGGAGATTTTGGAGAACTTTTATTGATTTAAATATCAAGTTATATTGTAGATTTGTGGATGCGCTTTTTTTAACATACGATCCACAAATTGTGGAGTCCACAACTGAAAATGGAGTTGAGGGGGAATTGTGGATAATTGTGGATACTGAAAAACTCACCACAGTATTATTTGTGGATCCACAAATTTTGAGAAAATTATATGGGTTCCCGCCTTCGCGGGAATGACATGAACATAGATCCCTCCATTACAGTCGGGATGACCCCACTTCGTCTAGAATGCATGAGACTTCGTTGGGGCGCGGCATTAAGTATGAGATAATGATCGTGTTAATCTATTATATTTTTCCAAATGCTAAAAACAAACAGAACTTCTGAGTATCCAATTAATGAAATAATTTTAAACCGTTGGTCGCCACGTGCGATGACTGGTGAATTAATTGATGATGATACTCTCATGTCATTCTTTGAAGCTGCACGCTGGGCGCCAAGTAGTATGAATAATCAATTAGTAAGATTTGTTTATGCCAAACACGACACCGAACACTTTAATAAATTTATGAGTGTATTAGTTGAATTCAATCAAAAGTGGTGTACAAATGCTGCAGTGCTTGTCATGATCATTTCTAGAAAAAATTCTTATCACAAAAATATGCCACAACCGTCTCATTCCTTGGAGGCAGGTGCTTGTATGCAAAACCTGATGCTTGAAGCAAGTAGTAAGGGTTATGTCGCCCACGGCATGACCGGAATGGATAAGGAAACTGCGCTTAAACTGCTCGGCCTAACTGATGAATGGCAGGTAGATGTGATGATAGCACTTGGCGTTTTTGATAAAGCGAAATCGAAGGAAATGAATGAAGAAATATCAGGTCGCAAACCGCTTTCGCAACTCGCCTTTGAAGGTTTTATCTCGTAAGCTATACTAAATCTTATGCCATATATCCAGATCATCGGGATAATAGTTTTTTCACTAATTCTCATTAAATCGTCAAGCCTTTTGTCATCGCATCTCAAGTCTTTGGCAAAAAGATCTCTTATTGGAGGATTTTTTTTGACTTCGTTTATCGTCGGCCTAGCCACAAGTTTGCCAGAACTATTTGTCGGAGTAACATCGGCTTTAACTGGTTTCCCAACAATCTCACTTGGAAATGCCATTGGTTCAAATATCGCAAACATGACACTTGTTGCCGGTGGTGCTGCTCTCATCGGTGGAGTGATAATTGTAAAAAAGCATGAGTATGCAGAAGACCTTCTGTACGCATTTTTAGCTGCAATGGCGCCACTTTTCCTACTCATGGATAATTCGCTATCTCGTGTCGATGCACTCATTCTCATCGCACTTTACTTTTTTTATAATTATGCAATTCTAGCAAGAAGAAATAAAGAAATTTCAGATAATAAGTCAAATAATTTATTACTAACACTAATAAGAAAAATCAGACATCCTCATAACACTCGAGACCTGATGATTATTTTTTTATCAATCTCAATTATTTTATTTTCTGCCGATATGATAGTTAGATTTGGAGTTCAGTTGGCTGAAGGCTTGAATGTTTCTCCACTTCTGGTTGGTTTAATCTTTGTCGCAATCGGGACAAGTCTCCCGGAATTTGCGGTTGAGTTTCAAGCGATAAGAAATCGCGATACTGCTTTATACATGGGAAATCTTCTCGGCTCAATTGTCGCAAATGGAACTCTGATTGTTGGAATAACAGCACTAATTCATCCGATTACTATTCTGGCTTTTAACGATTATTTTGTTGCAACTATTGCATTGATGTTAGTTTTTTTTATATTTTACACTTTCATGCGAACTAAAAATGCTGTTAACCGTATTGAAGGATTTGTTTTGATAGGGCTGTATAGTATATTTTTGTTAATAGAATTTGTAAAATAATTTAATAAAAGGTTGAATGTATACGATTAAACCTAGTAATATTAAGATGTAAATGAAAAAATCAACTTTTGGCTTTACGTTTGTTGAAATGTTAGTCGTTTTGTCTATCATTGCAATTCTTGTCACTCTTGGATTCTCAGCATACAACGCTACAAGGGTGCGAAGCTATTCGACTAGAATAGCAGCAGATTTTCAACAAATAAAATTGGGGTTTAAGATTTGGAAAAGTTTTAATGACGACGACCTTTATCCTAGGGGGAATACTCTCGGTCAAAATCCAAGCTATAACTGTGTTTCGGAAGGGCCAGTCGCACAAACTCCTGCACAAACTTATTTGAATGAAGTGTATCTTGATCCTTGGGGAAATCAGTATGCATACGATAATAATGGAGATGTTCATAATGATGCTGTTCCTGCAATCGCAAATGGTGTGAATATATTTTCAAGGTGGTGTGCAGGAGAAGGAGTCCCATACATCCAAATAGCGGCACAGGTTGATAGAATTCTTGATGGAGATGGATCAAATACCACCGGAGTTGTCAGATGGAATACAAATCCAAATTCTCCAGGCGCAATTGTATTTCTCATCTCGCCAAATGAAGCAGAGTAAATAGTATAATATCCCCATGGATCTCTACAACACTTTAGCTCGTAAAAAAGAAACTCTCCCTGACCCAATTGTTCAAAAAACAATCACAATGTATTCCTGTGGACCTACAGTCTACGATGAAACGCATATCGGCCATATGCGAAAATTTACAATGGATGATATCTTGAAAAGATCACTCGTTTATCTTGGTTACGACGTGAAACACGCAATGAACATTACCGACGTCGGTCATTTAACTGGAGACGATGATACAGGAGAGGATAAGTTGGAAAAGGGAGCTAAAAAATCTGGAAAAACAGTTTGGGATGTAGCTAAATTTTATGAAAAAGCTTTTTGGAAAACTTTAGAATCATTGAATATTGATAAATCAAACATCAATGTCCTCAATGCTACAGAAAATATTAAACCAATGATAGACCTGATATTAAAGCTTGAAAAGAAAGGATTTACATATCAAACAGATGAAGCAGTGTATTTTGATGTTATGAAATTTCCAAATTATGGAAAGTTGTCAGGACAGAGTTTAAAGGACAAGAAAACTGGAGTGCGAGATGATGTAAATACAGATTATCAAAAAAAACATCCTGCAGACTTTGCTCTCTGGTTCAAAAGAGTCGGTAGATTTTCAGACCATACAATGCATTGGGAAAGTCCATGGGGAGATGGATTTCCTGGATGGCATATTGAGTGTTCGGCGATGAGCATGGATGGACTCAAAACCGAAACAATTGATATTCACACAGGTGGAATTGATCATATTCCAGTCCATCATGAAAATGAAATCGCACAATCTGAGGCGGCAAAAGGTAAGAAATTTGTCAAATGGTGGGTACATCATGCTTTTTTACAAGTGAATGGAGAAAAAATGAGTAAATCCAA
>PCVM01000055.1:2755-4812 GCA_002796045.1 Candidatus Roizmanbacteria bacterium CG11_big_fil_rev_8_21_14_0_20_36_8 | reverse complement strand
ATCTGAAATTTGAGCAATAGCTACCGGATATAATGGATTGGAACGGGTTAAGACTGTAATATGATCTTTTTGTAGACTTGCAAGTTCTTGGTCAAAATCAAAGTTGGCTCGATATTCAAGGAATTTTGAGCTCAAATTTCCTCCCATTGCCGCACGAAGGTCATTTGCCGACGCCTCAAATGCCAGTTTTGCCGTACCAAAATGCTTCAACAAAATATCAAACTTTACCGGCCCAATTCCAGGGAAATATGAAAATGCGAGGTCGTACAAAAGATCATTATTTGACATAAATTAATTGTATAATACATTATACAATTATATAAGTAAATATCGATATGTTATAATCTAGTTATAACATTATTATTTAACTATTAACATGATTCAAACAATAATTAAGGTTGGAAACTCTCTTGCGGTTACATTGCCGGCTCAATTCATCAGAAATTCTGGGTGGAAAGCTGGAGATAAAATTCAGATCCAGCATGATGCAGAAAAAAAGATGGCTTTAATTACTCCAAAAAACGATGAAATAAAAACACATCTTACTCCGGAATTTTTTGAGTGGTTAGAAAAAACCTCTGAGAAATACAAGGATGCAATTGTCGAGTTATCAAACATCTAGATGGAAGTAAAATATGTCAGCATTGAAGAGGTCTACGCCATACACGAACAAATGCTTTTGGTTGGTGGTGGTCGATCTGGAGTCCGTAATTTTGGGCTCTTACACTCTGCAGTCGAAAGACCAAAAGCAAGTTTTACTGGGAAAGATCTTTATCCAAAAATAATGGGAAAGGCTGCAGCTCTACTTCATTCGCTCGTGAACAATCATGCATTCAACGATGCCAATAAGCGTACTGGTTTTTTCTCAACTCTTCGTTTTTTAGATTTAAATGGATATCAATGCATCGCTTCAAACAAAGAGGTCGTGTTATTTTCACTTACAATCGACAACGAGCGCGAAAATCTCGAAGACATTTCATCCTGGCTAACAAAACACTGTAAAAAAATTTAGCGCGTGGTTTTCGCAACACCCCACACAATCTCAAAAATCTGTCTTTGCAAATGCGATACTTTTTTATTATGGATCTCAACTCCAAAAACCTCTCCTTCATGCCAATTGTAGATCGCCACAATATCATTGTAAATATCATATTGATGGTCAATAGTTAGCGTTTGCTCGTGAATAAACCGACTTTCCCATTTGCCCCAATCGACGTCATTCATCTTCCCACCTATACTTCTGTAGTAATTTTCTGTCACCAATTCACGCCCTAATTTTTTTCGATCTATAAACTCTTCTCGCCATCGATTCATAAATCGCTTGCCAACAAAATCATCAATCTGATGTGAGGTATATCCCACTATCTCAGTCTTTGCATCGAGTACATTCCAAACCATCTGACGAATTCCTTCGCGACCTCGGTACATCAGAACTTTTGTATCTGGCTGTGAAACAGTCTTGGTGTTAGTTATGATTTTTGAGACCTGTGGAAAAAGCGTAGCTAGTGCTTCGGCTTTATTTTTTTGATCAACAACTAAGTATTCGAGGCGTGATAATGGAGCGGCTTGAACTTTGGCGACATATTCCTCGACGACTTCTTCAACAACTCCCTTGGATTTCAACGATTCAATAACTCTGTAAAGCGTCGTTCTTGGAATATTGGATTGTCTGGAAAGTTCAAGAGCTGTCATTATCCCATTATCTAAAAGACTAAGATAAGCCTCGATCTCACGACTATTAAGTCCTAGGGCATCTAAAAATTTGTTGATTTGGGTGTTTTGAGATGGCATATTGTTAAATTGTTAAATTGTTAAATTGTTGAATTGCTAAACTTCTTAACTGTCCAATATTTGGACAACAATTATGCAAATCTAAGCTTTCATAATAACATACTAATATTATAAGTTCAAAAATTGGACAGAATAGAAGCGAAATAATCAAAATTTTAGAGCGAATTTGTGAACGCACTCAATCAATGTTAGCTCGCGAGTAAAATTTTCGACTATGAGCGAGCTCTAACTTTTTGATTGAAATTGATTGGAGGTGAAATATATGA
>PCVM01000055.1:476-2689 GCA_002796045.1 Candidatus Roizmanbacteria bacterium CG11_big_fil_rev_8_21_14_0_20_36_8 | reverse complement strand
CGAATTCTCTAGACATTGTGTGCTTGGCAGAAGAATACAAACAGGTAATCGGTAACTTTTTTGAGGTAAAATTTGCTCATAAGTATTATAAAAAAGCCACTCGAGAAATACTGCCAGACAGCCCAGATAATCGTGAGTACGCAAAGAAAAAAGATGCACAAAATCAAGTGCGATTTATCAATGGCCAATCTGAGTTAGATCTACTCATAAGTGACGATAAGGTGACGTTGATTTCTTTTAATCAAGAATCGCCATACGCAGTAGTGATTTCAGACAAGACATTAGTACAAGGATTTAAGAATCAGTACGAAGCTTTGTGGGAGAAGATATCATAAACCACGAAGGGAAGCTGGCCCGATCATAGAGCACGATCGGGCCAGCATAGTTAAAAAGTTTCTTAGAGGTGTATAATCCGCTTCCCCATTTACAGAAAAAAAGACACAATACCAATTTCTATTTGAGCGGATTCACAACTTTAATTTCTTTGAATTCCTCAAAGTCTTTCGTGTTAACTGTCGCTACAGTGTGAACTTCATACTCAAGCATCGTTGCTATTAACTGAACATCAAAAATATTTACACCTAATATATTTTGAGTATAAGTTAATTTTTTACAGTAATCAAATGAATGCAAAGTGGGATATAGCGTCGTCACATTTGGATGATTTCTATAATAATCGATAATCAGCCAAGCTTCAGATGCTGTGATGGGTTTTTTGATTTTCTGTGTCCAGATGCGATACGCCTCTAGATAATTTTGAATGCTAAGACAGGCTTTATTGGTGATAATCGTATTTTCGATATATTTAAATGATTTATCAAAAAAGGGAGAAGTTGAGTCATGTGCGTAAATAAGAACATTTGTATCAATAAGAATCTTATTCATATATTTCCTCTCGAGTATATTTTTTTTCTGTGCATCCCATATCAAACACTGGTGGATTAAAAGTCGCTTTGTTTGGGCCAATTTCTGAAACATTAACCCTCATTATCTTCACGACTGGTCTGCCCTGCTTTTCTACGATAAATTCCTCGTTGTTAAACACTGCACGATTTACGATATCGGAAAATCTATCACGAACATGTGTCGCACTTATTGTTGTTGTCATAATAAGTACATTATATATGTTTTATACAAAATGTCAATATGATGTTTTGTATAAAACAAAATTTGAGATAGTCTCTATTAATAACTGCTATAATTATCCATATGAATAAAGACAAAATCTTTCATTTTGTCAACTCCGTCTGGGAAAAGCTAGTCACAAATTTTGAAGACATCGCAAACTCTGCGCCTGACTGGTCTAGGTCAATATTTCCAAATATTAGAAAGACCGTTAAACCTATTGCCAAAAGAGTTCGTCACCTAAGTCTGCCGATGATTATTGCCATTGGCGCTTCGGGTTTGTTCATTTTCATCATTTTTTCAGCTATTACCTACTCATATTTCGTAGCTGATCTTGCCACTCCAGAAAAGCTCATGAACCGAAACAATTCGGGCCTTATTCTCATGGATCGAGAAGGCAAGGCGTTTTATAAAACCGCTCAAGCTCGTGAGATAAAAATTTACCCAATTGAAGATGTGCCCGACAGTATGAAAAAAGCCTTGATAGCTATTGAAGACAACGAATTTTACACACATCCTGGATTTTCCATAAGAAGTATCGGACGTGCGATTTTCGCAAATTTTAGGAGTTCATCTGCGTATTCACAAGGTGCATCGACAATCACACAGCAATTAATAAAAAACGCACTTCTGACTCCTGAAAAATCTTATAGGCGCAAACTTCAAGAAATATTACTTGCAGTTGAGGTCGATCGAAGATACTCCAAAGATGAAATTTTGGAAATGTACCTCAACTCAATTTATTTTGGGTCAGGAGCATATGGGATAGAAGAAGCATCGCAAACTTATTTTGATAAAGAGCCATCAGAGTTGACAATTCCAGAATCTGCAATTCTTGCTTCACTACCCAAAGCCCCATCAGCTCTTACACCCTTCGGTGGTGATTCGGACGCTCTTTTTGCTCGCCAACAAATTGTCTTGAAACTCGAAGGCTACGATCCAGAAAAACTTCCCGATGTTGTTTTTGCAGAAGAACCCCAGCTACATACAGATTTAGCGCCACATTTTTCCGTCTTTGTACGAGATTATCTTTATGAAAAATATGGCGAAGACACGGTTAATCGTCTGGGATTTAGAGTTACGACAAC
>PCVM01000055.1:184-427 GCA_002796045.1 Candidatus Roizmanbacteria bacterium CG11_big_fil_rev_8_21_14_0_20_36_8 | reverse complement strand
ATTGAAAATCTGGGTCGGCGTGATGCGACAAATGCTGGACTTGTTGCTTTAAATCCAAAAACAGGTGAAATAATTTCTATGGTTGGATCGGTCGATTACTCAGATGAAGTGTTTGGGAAATACAATATTGCCTTTGCCAATCGTCAACCTGGATCGACCTTCAAGCCAATCGTGTATGCACAGGCTTTTGCAGATGGCGCAAATCCTGAAGATTTAATCAAAGATGAACCAATAGATATCAGC
>PCVM01000055.1:0-147 GCA_002796045.1 Candidatus Roizmanbacteria bacterium CG11_big_fil_rev_8_21_14_0_20_36_8 | reverse complement strand
GTGAAGTAACAATAAGAAAAGCTCTCGCTAATTCCCTCAATATTCCCGCAGTCAAGATTCTTGAGAAAGTTGGGATTGCGCGGGCGATAAAGCTCGCCCGCGCACTTGGAATATCCTCACTTGATGAAGACCGCGATTATGGACTTT
>PCVM01000066.1 GCA_002796045.1 Candidatus Roizmanbacteria bacterium CG11_big_fil_rev_8_21_14_0_20_36_8 | reverse complement strand
AGGGGCGATTTGTTGATTTGCTTTTCGATTTGGATGAGAGTCAAGATAGATCAAAGGTACATAATCACGACGTAACATGTTCGCATTCTCCCCTTTTAAGTCAGCAAGTAAAGAATAGAAATCAAACACTTTCAGATTTGAGGAAGTGCTAATGAATTCGGTGGAATTCATCCAATCTGCAAGCTTCCTCGCCCGCTTTGCAGACTCAGGCTTTGTAACCTCTGCACGAACAGGAGGAGGCGTGAAGACAACGAAAGTTTTCTCTGGAAATCTTTCAACACCAGTTTTTACTTTTTTGTAATACTCGATTATTTCCTCCAGCTGTTCGTCAGATTCAATTTTTGTAGTAGGAAAGCAATTTTTGAAAATGATAGTATCAAATTTTAGAATTTTACTCAAAGTAGGGTCACTTATTTCTCTGTTAAATATTTCTGCATATTCCCTGGGTGAATTATTACTTATCACAATATCAAAATCTTCACTAGTTTGCCTTCCTTTTGGGTCAGAGAGTCCTGTTCTAAATGTTATCGGACCTAGTATTTTTGATAACAATAATGAGGGGTAAAGATTATAACCATGATCCCAAAAAGCCACATCGTCAGACTTCGCAATAAGCAGTTTCCGAACCTCGCCTTGACTCAATAAATTCCCGCCAGTTGAGTGGTGAATGAACAATATATTCTTTTTATTATTATCTAATGTCATATTTTTATTATATTTGAAAAATACCTCGACCACAAGAATCGTCATGATCGCTAAAAGTGCTATGAGTGGTATTTTAAGCATTTATCTATAAATATTTACGATTACCAAAAACCACTGCCACAATGTGTATAAAAACTATGATTTTAAGCCGTTTCTAGGCCAAGGAACAAGTAAGTTCGTATTATTTTTGTATGTTTGATAATCTGCGTTGTCTTTGTACCTTTCATTGTATTTCTTTTCGAGAGTTGGAATTCCTGTTGCAAATAAAAGAATATATGTGATGCTGATTGGGCCAATGACGGTAAGCCACGACAAGCCCGATTGAAAGGGAAGAGAAAATATGAATATTCCCCACCAGCACATCATTTCTCCAAAATAATTGGGGTGTCTTGCATACTTCCAGATTCCAGTATCTATCCATTTCCCGGAATTATTTAGATTATTCTTAAAGTTAAATTTTTGCATATCGGCTACCGTCTCAATGATCATTCCGGCGCTCCAGATCAAGACTCCTACTATCATGATCGAGTTTAATGACATGTCATATTTTTGCATATGAAGATAGGTTGCCGGAAGACTAACAATCCAGACAGTGATTGCTTGAAAAAACCAAAAAGCTGCAAATGAAAGAAACTTTTCCCTTATTCCATCAAACCGCTTGTCGCGTTTCATTTTTTTAATCCTAATAAATAAGTATGTCGCAATCCGAATACCCCATAAAAGAACCATGCCAAATACAATCAACTGAAAAATAAAAAACATTTTGGTAGAAAAAAGTCCAGTAAATGCCAGAATGATAAATGTCAGTCCATAAGAAAGATCTGTAACCGTATCAGTTTGTCTAATAGCTGCATACACAAAGAAAAGTATTTGTACAGCAAAACTGATGATGAGGGTCCATATAAATATATTTTCAAACATAAGTTAGTTTAAGCTCCAAATTGAATAATTAAGAATTGTAGCAAAACTCACCCACAGTAAATATGGAATCAATAGGTACGATGACCTTGAATCAATCTTCCAGAATAGCTTTATCAGATAGGCAATCATCGCCCAAAGTATGAGAATAATAATAAGCGCGGCTCCAAGATTTCGTGCACCAAAAAATACTAAAGACCACAAAGTGTTTATCCCTAGATGAATAATAAATAAATTTACCGCAGTTTTTACTTTTTGTTTTTTGTATCCCTTCACCCAGACAAAATATAGTGCAATTCCCATAAGGGTATAGAGCAACGTCCAGACTGGCCCAAAGATGAAGTTTGGAGGATTGAAGCTTGGTTTTACAAGATACGTGTACCAACTCGAGATCGAAGAAACTGTTCCTACAGAGCCGATGATTCCTGCAAGTTGTGATAAAAATATCGAAATCACAAGTAGCTTAAAACTTTTTATTTTCATACTTCAAATATAAGTGTACCACTTTACAACATGAGTAGGTAAAATGTTACATATGTCCCGAACAATATTTGTCAATGATCTGATGCAGAAGAACTATATGTACAAATGCTCAGCCCCAATTGGAAAAGATTTCGATCTGGATTTTACTCCAGATCTCACCCCAAAGCAGATGCTTGAGATGGGGGTTTTTGGAGGAAAGTATATGACGGATTGTAGGGATGAATTTCCCGCAAGTTGGTTTATTCATGCTAAATTATCTTCTGAATGCAAAGACATTTCTCTCAACTATTTCAAAGTTGACGCAAGCCAACCTCTCTCAGTATGGAAAGCGAAAGGATGGATCAATTCCCAAGATCCCCGAGGATGGTTTCAGTGGTACTGCAGATATTATATGGGAAGGCGAACAATGGACGACGAGAGACAAATAAAAAGATGGAAAGCTATGAAGAGACACATCGCACAAATAAAGAAAAACTGTATCCCCTTTGATTTAGATTCTCGAAAAAAACAACGGCAAGCCCTTCTTCATTGGGCGTATGACTCAAGGGAAATATAATTATAATCTGCTTGCGCATTACCGTAAAATTTTCATTTCTGAATTATGTCATACAATAAATTTGATAAAATAATCTAAATATGAATAACTTCAAACTGGAAATAACTGACAGAGAGCCTAATAAGAAAGATGCGAAGATAATTAAAGCTGGCATGCTAGCCTATCACAAAAGCAAAGGTCATCCTAGAAAAACGGAGTACTTTTCAATCTTTGTAAAAGATGATAACTGTCGAGTTCTTGGAGCAATCGTGGTTTCTTTCCTGTGGAATGGAATGCACATCGATACTCTTTGGGTTGATGAGTCGATCAGGTCACAAGGATGGGGAAGAAAACTCATAGAAGCTGCCGAACTTGAAGCAAAAAAGAGACATTGCACCTTGTCGTTTACCGACACTTTCACTTGGCAAGCGCCAGAGTTTTACAAGAAACTAGGCTACAAAGAGTTTGGAAAAGTAGAAAACTTCCCAGAAGGAAATTCCCTCATTTATTATAAAAAGGAGCTTTGATATTGGTGAGTCCGCTGAGCGTACTAACATTTAAAAGCTAGTGAACGAGCTGAGCTCGATTGTCACCCCGCTGAGCGGGGTGACCCCGACGGGATTTGAACCCGTGATCTCCAGGATGAGAACCTGGCGTCCTAGGCCGCTAGACGACGGGGCCATGCACGATTTGACTTTCATGCCTTGATGAAGTAACATTTTATCATTCATCCCCACATGAAGCAATACTATAAAGGTTATAAGGGGATGTTTTTTTGGAAAAAAATATGTCAGACTCAATTCAATTCACACAAGCTGGATACGACAAATTAGTCGCTGAACTTGGGGACTTAAAATCAACAAAACGGAAGGCTGCCGTCGACCGACTCGCAAGAGCTCGTTCTATGGGTGATTTATCTGAAAATAGTGAGTATCATGCTGCAAAAGAAGAACTGGCATTTGTAGAAGGAAGAGTTTCAGAAATTGAGCAGATGATGCGAAAAGCCGAAGTTATCGCAAGTCAAACTGAGGACTGGGTCTCTGTGGGAACTAAAGTGACGGTTGAAATTAATGGAAAAGAAATGGCCTATGAAATTGTTGGAGAGTTTGAAGCTGATCCTACAAAAAATAGACTCTCTGCAACATCTCCGATCGGCAAGGCATTAATCGGCAAAGAAGTAAACGACGAAGTAAAAATCGCAGTACCTGCCGGAATGATCACATATAAAATCCTCAAGATCGCAAAAAATTGATTATAATAATAGTATGGATAACACATCAAGCGACTTGATCGGTCAAAGAAATCTACGAATTGGGCATTTAAAAGAACTCCGTGCGCTTGGGATCAATCCATATCCATCGGAATCTATAAAAGAATACGCAAATCATGAAGTTGTATCAAACTTTGAGCGCCTTAAAGGGAAAACGATGACACTTGCAGGACGCATCATGAATAAGCGAGAACATGGCAAATTAATTTTTGCCGATCTCCAAGACCAAAGTGGAGTTATCCAAATTGCAATAAAAAAAGATGATTTGAAAGAAGATCTGGAAAGTGGGAATCTAAGCTGGGGACAACTGAAGCTCATCGATGTCGGAGATATAATTCAAGTAAGTGGAACTCTTGATAAGACCGTGCAAGGCGAGATTTCAATATTTGTAGAAAGAATTAATATTCTTACTAAAAGTATTCGTCCAATGCCTACGAATCTCGATGACAAAGAGCAACAATTTCGAAGACGTTACGTGGACCTTGTCCTAAATTTAGACCGCAAAGAACAATTTATGAGGAAGGCAAAGTTTTATGAAGTGAATCGTCAATTTTTGAAAGACCATGGATTCGTCGAGCTTGAAACTCCAGTCCTTGAGCGAGTCACCGGTGGGGCTGATGCAACTCCGTTTACCACACATCACAATGCGCTTGACCAAGATTTTTTTCTACGAATTTCAACAGAGCTTTATCAAAAAAGACTCATTGGTGGAGGGTTTGAAAAAATATTTGTAATTGGACCAAATTTCAGAAACGAAGGGCTTTCAGACGAGCACCTCCAGGAATACTACCAAATTGAATGGTACTGGGCATATGCAAATTTCCAAGATAACATGAATATGCTTAAAGATATGTTCAAGCATATCGCATTGGAAGTATATGGAAAAACAAAATTTACCACTCACGGGCATACATTTGATCTTGCTGACGATTGGGAAGAGATAGATTATCAAGCAGCAATACAAGATAGGTTTGGAGTAGATATTTTTAAAACAGATCAATCGGAAATGATAAAAAAA
>PCVM01000036.1:5099-5269 GCA_002796045.1 Candidatus Roizmanbacteria bacterium CG11_big_fil_rev_8_21_14_0_20_36_8 | reverse complement strand
CCGTTCTGATTATTGCGTTTTCGCTTGAGGCACTTATTCTTCCCATTTTCTCCGATCGATTTATTGGAGGATCGATGACAAAGTTTATGCTTCTCTATTATATTCTTCCCTTTATGCTGTCTTTTGAATCGATCACCTCACCATGGAGAGAAACCAACGATATTGTAATT
>PCVM01000036.1:4922-5086 GCA_002796045.1 Candidatus Roizmanbacteria bacterium CG11_big_fil_rev_8_21_14_0_20_36_8 | reverse complement strand
CTGCATCATTTCTTCTTTCAGGAATATATTTTTATTATAAAAATAAAGAAAATGAGAAAACAATTCATACGCTTTCTCTTGGACTGTCAATCATTGGAGGGATTTATGGTCTGATTTGGATTTGGCAGATTCTTGATTCTCTTTTTATGGGAGAATATACTGCA
>PCVM01000036.1:4739-4897 GCA_002796045.1 Candidatus Roizmanbacteria bacterium CG11_big_fil_rev_8_21_14_0_20_36_8 | reverse complement strand
ATTCTTGATTCTCTTTTTATGGGAGAATATACTGCACGGGTCATAAGTCTCTTTTTGTACACGATTATCGGTCTTTCTTGTTATATCACCGGAGAAATTCAACTGCGAAAAATTCTCCAACGTTTTGGACTTGGAATTCTCATTTATGTCATCGGAAG
>PCVM01000036.1:0-4720 GCA_002796045.1 Candidatus Roizmanbacteria bacterium CG11_big_fil_rev_8_21_14_0_20_36_8 | reverse complement strand
TGGGACATGGAACTGGTACCTCGAATTATTACATTTTTCCTCATTGGGCTGATGTTTATCGGATCAGTCTTACTCAGGAAAACAGCAAAGAACCATGCGCAATAAACTGCTTTCATATCTGGTCGGAATTGCCATATTGTCTCTCGGCCTTATGTATTATCCCCACCTGGGTACACAAGGATCAATGCTCATGGCATTACAACCGCTCCAAAAGCCAACTTCGAGCGTGCAAGATTTGAAGCACTACTTTCAATATGTGACGCGCGTCGAGCCGACCAACCGCGCAACGCCACAAGTTGTTGAATTGCCGGTCGATATTGGCGATACCAATAAGTTTCTTGTTGTCGAAAATGAGACAGATTTGGTCCAGCCCCACGCAATTTCTATCAGAAACATTCTTACACCATTTGTTGCGCTTGACTCAAACACTGGATCACCATCGGCATATTTAAATGATGACAATCTGTCTACCTATGCGTCATTTCAACTAGATTCAAATCTTTCTGGAACAGGAGTAGAAACCGAATCAACCATTGAGCTTCGATACCAAAATAGCATCGTCACATCTGAACTCAACATAGTATTTGATCAAAATGTCCAACCACCAAGCTCCATAACAATTGAAAAAAAGAGCGCGTATTCACCAGATTTTGAATATGTCATCAGTAAAAAAATATTTCAGAATCCTCTTTTTTTTCCTCAAACAAGCGCAGATACATTTAAAATTACATTCTATCATTCACAACCATTGAGAATTGCAGAGATATCAATGGGGGAACAATCATCGCAGGTGGATTACTTTATCCGTTTTCTTGCCCGACCTAATAACTCATATTCTGTATACAGTTTGCCATCTGGATCTCTTCCTTATATGGATACCGCATATTCAAGCACACTCCTTGGAAGTCAAGTCAACCCAATTCAACTTCAATCATTGACCGCATTCATCAATCCTGACTATCAACTTCCCGATTCTGATAATGATGGAATTTTAGATGACTCTGACAACTGCTCACACATAGCAAATCCTGACCAACTGGATAAAGATGCGAGTGGCAGGGGAGATGCATGTGAAGACTTCGATCTTGATGGGATTTTGAATGCAAATGACAACTGCCCCGATCAACCCAATCCGATGCAACAAGATGAAGATGGCGATGGAGTAGGGGATCACTGTGACGGAGTAGAGAGTCGCTGGATAGAGAAGCTCCCCTTTCTCCCGTGGTTGGGAATAGGTGTTGGATTTTTGATCGTTTTATTTATGTTTAAAACGACGATGGAAAAGAAAGAAATTAATCTTCAAAATATACCAGAATCTGATCTACCTAATGAATAATAATCGAAATTCTCATCTAGCTAATAACTATAATTCGACTGATGGCTTTGTTCCTAATATCAGCGAATCATGTATATTTTATTAATCTTTTCTTTTTTATGCAGGGAAGGGAATGTCGAGAATGAGAAAAAAGAAGCATTATTGCAACTCAACTTCCAGACACTAGGAACTGAAGTGTTTGCATTTATGTTTGGGGGATGATTTTTCTATAAAATAACCCAGTATCTTTATATATAATCTTTCGCCCCTCAAAACCCACCACCTCCTATGTATGCTTTGCTATTTGACTGAACCAAAATACCGGTATTTTGCCATACCCTCCGGGAGTATCGATCACATATTCTGGCATGCAGAGTCCAGAAATAGTTCCTCGAAGTTTTTGTATGATTTCTTTTCCTCTTGCAACTGATATGCGAAAATGGTGTGTTCCTTTCGTGAGATCCAAATGATGGAGGTAGTAAGGCTTTACTCCGCTTTCAACGAGTTTTTTAAATAATTCTCCAAGAATTTTTTCATGATCGTTTACTCCTTTTAAGAGCACGGTTTGAGAAAGTATCAGAGCCCCTGCCGTTCTCATTTTGGAAACTACCGCAATAAATGCTGGAGTAATTTCTCTTGGATGATTCACATGGAGAACAACGCTACAAGGACCGGCATTTTGCAGCGAGGCTAATAAGTTTGGAGTAATTTTCTGCGGATACACTACCGGTGTGCGCGTATGAAACCGAATCATTTTAACATGAGGTATTCTCCGAAGTTTTGAAACAATCGATTCCATAAAGTGGTCGGTAAACATAAACGGATCACCGCCTGAAAAGATGACTTCCCAGATTTCTATATGAGCGCGAATGTATGCAAGTGCTTTATCTAAATGAGCACCATTAGTATCAAGTATATTTTTGCGAAAACAAAAACGACAATGTACTGCGCAAACATTGGTTAGCATCAACAGACAACGGTCAGGATATCGATGCACGACGCCCGGAGTAGGGGAGCAAACAGCATCGCCAATTGGGTCTGCTAACTCATAATTTTTTACTTCGTGCTCCAATTTATCAGGCAAAATCATTTTTCGAAGTGGATCATCTGGATCTCTCCAATCAATAAGATCTGCATAATATTTTGGGATAAGAAGAGAGAATGGATGTTCGATCAAATCCCCAATATGTGCAGTTTTTGTATCGAAACCCGATTCTTTAAGATACTCAATGAGGGAAGGGGTCGAGCATATGAAATCAGATGAATAAAGCATATATTTTGTATGTAAAATATATCAGAAGGATTATACAATAGTAGGATGAGACTCAATAAACTTCCGATTGTACAGGGCTTCGTCACATTTCTTAATTCAAATCTAAAAAAACACACCCTTCCAGAGTCAATGAAAGCAGTCATCCAAAGATCTTGTTCAAAGGTCGCAACTCATGGCCTCTCTCCAGAGATTCAAAAACTATTGAACGAAAATCCATGCATCCTTATTGCAAATCATCCGCATGATGCAGAGGTGATCACCATTTTAAGTGCACTTCCAAATCATCGGGATGATATTTCGATGATCATCAATTATCGGATGATGGGGATTGTTTTGGAGCTTGATAGATATTGTATTCCCGTATATATAGAGCATCATATAGATCCAATCAAACGACACCCTCATATTGGTAAATTAATTGCATTAACAAATTCAAAGCCGCTATTTAATGAGGATTATGAACATCAAAGGAATAGAGAATCTATAGATGACGCAGCAAAAAAAATCAATGATGGAGGAATGGTTTTGCTCTTTCCAGGAAAGAGAGCAGGGACAACAAGATGGTTTCCAGGTGTAGGACACCTCACCTCTAAAGTCAAAAATACTATTGGGGCATACATTATCCCGATCTTTGTAAAGGGCACATCTGATATAGATTTCCTTCGAATGATTCCATATGGAGGGATGATGCTTCCTCAGATTGAAATGACTTTTTTCAAGCCAATTCCCATATCAAACCTCTTGTCATTGAACCCAAGAGAAATCACAAAAAGATTGCAAACTGATTTTGAAAAAAATGAGCGCGCAGTGCTCAAATAAAATCGTATAATAAAATCACTATGACGTACATAATTGTGGCATTACTTCTGTACACCGCAACAATAATTCTTGGCGCATATGCATCTCGACATGCAGATAGCAATCTCGTGACGGCGATTATGAACACCATGTCTGCAATTCTTCCCCTTGCAATTATTGTGCCCTACTTTTCAAAGATTAACGTTCAAAATTCAAAATATGGGATTATCGCCGCAATTATTGCCGGAGCAACTATTGCACTCTTTACCTTGAGTTTGAACAAAAGTTTTACCGTCAATAAGGTTGGTATTGTCACTCCAATCGTCTTTGGGGGAGCGATTTTTCTTTCAACAATCTTAAGTGCAATACTTTTTAAAGAAAAAGTCTCCATGATTCAGGGTTTTGGCCTCACATTTCTGGGGATTGGATTTATCATTGTCACCTACGCTCGATGGGTAGGGAAGTGAGGTACAATAAATGTATGAAAAATGTTCACCCCTCAACACATCCACTTATTGCCCACAAACTATCACTTCTTCGAGACGTCAATACCAACCCAAAACTTTTTCGAGAACTGATATGTGAAATCTCATCACTTCTCACATATGAAGCGACACAGGACTCAACACTTGTTGATATTGAAGTTCAAACTCCATTATCAAACGCAGTCGCCAAACAAATAAAAGAAAAAAGCGGCATTGTTCCCATCCTGAGAGCGGGACTTGGTATGGTTGATGGAATTTTAAAATTCTTACCAAATGCAAAAGTGTTGCATATTGGACTATACCGTGATGAAAAAACCCTTCAACCAATTGAATACTATAATAAATTAACGGAAACGTGCTGTGTTGATCGCGTATTTGTGATTGACCCCATGCTTGCAACAGGAGGTTCGGTCACCGCAACGATAGATATTCTCAAAAAATGGGGAACAAAGAAAATCACATTTATTGGAATCATTGCAGCACCAGAAGGCATAGCAGAAGTTCAAAAAAATCATCCTGATGTGCAGATATATGTTGCCGCAATTGACGAGCGCTTAACTACAAAAAACGACTCTTTTCCTCCCGGATATATTTTTCCTGGACTGGGAGATGCAGGGGATCGGCAGTTTGGGACATAAAAATCCAAATTCTATATATTAAAACGATATTCCTGAGAAAAGGCAGGTCGGGGAATTATTACTTACCTGATAACAGGTAGTGCTATTTTCAACAATCTCAGTTCCATTTTCTGGCTGCTCCCACAAAACAACTCTACTAAGCGGATCATTTCCCTGAGCGTGATTTATTGTCACATTTGAAAAACTTCCATTGCCTTGACTGTCTGAGGTA
>PCVM01000092.1:4523-4950 GCA_002796045.1 Candidatus Roizmanbacteria bacterium CG11_big_fil_rev_8_21_14_0_20_36_8 | reverse complement strand
AATCTTCTACATTTCTTCCCCTGATTTTTTTGATTGAAGATTCATATTCTTTTTGATTATTAACAATAAAGACAAGTACACTAGAACCAAGCATATTGGGTTTTATGATAAAGGGAAATTTTAAAGGAGGTTTTTTACCTAACCCTTTAATATTCACATGAATTGTTATGGGTACTTCAATGTTTTTTATTTTTTTCACTTTTTCATTAGCTTTCATTTTATTTATACAAAGCTTGCTTGACTTGCTGTTAGAACCCGTATATTTAATTCCCAAGTTTTCAAGCAGTAGTTGAATAGTTCCATCTTCTCCAAATTCTCCATGTAATGCACTAAGTAGGGCAAGGTCAAAATTATTTTTGTTCTCTTTTAAAGCTATTTCAAAATCATTGAAAACTGTTTTTTTTGGTGGGTCAATAGTTTTTCCTGC
>PCVM01000092.1:4364-4506 GCA_002796045.1 Candidatus Roizmanbacteria bacterium CG11_big_fil_rev_8_21_14_0_20_36_8 | reverse complement strand
TTGAGTTTTTCTGAATGTAAAAAATATAAGAAATATATTTTTTCCTATCAATATTTTCAAGAATTGCTTTTGCGCTACTCAGTGACACTTCGTGTTCGGAGGAAGGCCCTCCGCAAAAGATTGCAATTTTTTTCATTATCCC
>PCVM01000092.1:4185-4327 GCA_002796045.1 Candidatus Roizmanbacteria bacterium CG11_big_fil_rev_8_21_14_0_20_36_8 | reverse complement strand
AGTATCTGGAAGTATAAGTTTCATCAATTAATACCTCTCCATTTCTAGTAACAGTTCTTGTAAATTGAACGTTAGCGCCCGATGCTGCAAAATCTACTTGTCTTGTAGTGCCAACCGGAAGTTCCGGATCTTCCTCATAAAG
>PCVM01000092.1:0-4078 GCA_002796045.1 Candidatus Roizmanbacteria bacterium CG11_big_fil_rev_8_21_14_0_20_36_8 | reverse complement strand
ATTTGCCAATTTTTATTTTCAACTTCTTCCCTTTAATTCTTCTTTCGAGCCCCTCAACAGATTTTATAATCCTTTCTGGATATTTAATATTTCGAAAAGTAGCACTAATTGGAAGGATGTAGATATTTTTATTCATATGATCAAATTTTAAAAATTATAATTGTTTTAAATAATCTCATTATTAATTATTTCTTTTACCCAAGGCGCTAAAAGAGGAAAAACGGGACTTTCGTGTTGTTTTAATTCATCAAGATCCATCAGTGAAAATCCATAGGCGAAATCGTAATTTACTTGTGGGAGGGTTTTAGTCTCACAAGAGTACAGATAGCAGATTTCCCTTTCAAAGAATTTAGATTGTGGATCATCAAATTGATACATCACTTTTCCTTTAAATTGAGGTTTTTTTATAAGATCTGAATAATTAATATCAAACTCGCGTTTCAGGGCTGATCCGATAGATTGGTTATCATCAATCAACCTTTCTCCATCATAGATTTGATGAGTCGAGATAGACATATCAAATACCGAGTTAAAAACTGGATGCTTACGATGTTGCAATAAGACTTTTCCGCCGAAAAAAATTGCAATAGTTAGCGCGCGGTGCAATATATTCTCTTTGTGGGCTTTCCAGCGTTCAATAGGACCGACTATCTCATCTTTTTCGTTAACTTGTACAATGTTAATAATCTCTTCGTAATAATCCATGTATGCTTATTGTACCAGTTCAGAGTGTTTTTTTCAGCTTTTCTTTAATATCTTCTAATGAAACAGCGCTTGTGGTTTTAATTTGAGCACTGTCTAATTTCTCTTGGGTTGCATTGGCTCTTTCTTCGATGCTTCGGGGAGCGTCATCGTCGTCAAGTTGCATTGCCATGTGTTTCGAGGCGTCTTGAGTGTTTGTTCTTTCAATATCGACCAGTTCTTCATCATCTTCATCAGCTGTCATTTCAGATCTTACGCCATCTTCATGTTCTAGAATTTTAAGAACAGACTTTGCTGCTTCGAGTTTAGCTTTTAAATATACAATCAACTCTTCACCACTGAGGCTGTTAATTAAAAATATTGGAAGCAAATATCCCAACTCATCAAGTCCTTGTTGTTGGAGTTTTTCATCTGAAGACATAATTTTATTTAGAGTATTTGTCAAATAAACAATTTCTTGTTCCAGCCAATCTCTTCTAGTTTTGATTGTTTCTGTTTCTGGAACTTCACCTTCTTCGTATTGCTTTGTCCACATATTTTTAACTTCCTCATAATCCTCTAGAGATATACTTGGAGGAATAGTGATTGTCTTTTCAATATGTTTTTCAGGATCGCTTATAAGTCCAAGCTCTTGATTTATTAGACTTGAAACTTCATTAGCTTCAATTTGCTGATCTTTGGCCACGTCTTCTACAATATTTTCAGATGATAATATCGATTTTGTAATATCAAAAAGAAGTGCTCTGACCTGCCCTTGAGGTACTCCTGAGCTTTGATGAATTGTCTCAATAATATTATTAATTGGCGCAGATACGTTATTTGCATAAGTCGTCATAATATTTTGCACTTGTTGAGGTTGAAGTGAGTGTTCGGATGATAGTGAATTGACGACACTAGTATTTCGAGAAGCTGTCGACATGAGCGTTCTAGTAATATTTTGTGATTCAAGAGAAATCGCTTCTGGCTCTGAAGTTTCAGAAATTTTAATTGTTTCGCTTATCGTCTGAGGAATTGCTTGGATGATTTTATTAACGATCTCGACTGATACTCCAGTGGCCGGTGTTACTGATTTGGTAAGTTCTGGACTCTCGTTGACAACTTCTGCAACAGATTGCAAAACCGTTTTCACGTTTGAAAAAGATGTCTGAGCACTATTTGCAATATTATGAAGTGCAGAGGATGGTGCAGAATTTAAATTACTTACGTATGAGTTTGTGATATTTTGGATAGTTTGGCTTGGTATTTTTGTTTTTTCAGATACTCTCTGAGTAATTTTTTCGTTAGCAACGTATGACTTGACCGTATCGTGAAGAGAGGTCTGCGAAATTGATTTATCTGAGGAAATGTTCTTTGACAACATATTTGATATGGAGAGTTGAGTAGAAGAAAAGTTTGTCGAAGGACTTGCAGAAGCGTTGATCGTTGGAACGATTACTTCTATTGGAACGTTTATTTCTTTCGATAAGACTTTAGGAATATTAGAGCTTGCGATATATTTTGTTGTGTTATCAAGGATTGATGATACGACAGATGGGTTAATATTGGTGCTTGAAGCGATTGAAGATATTATTGAATTAGGCCTGGAGTTGTTGATATTTGAGATGTATGAGGATATTACCGAGCTGACGACTTGAGGGCTTGAATGGGCGGAATTTGAGATTGACGTAATCGCATTTTGGTCATTTTGAATTGTTGTGTAAGCATTGTTAATGATATTTTTTATTATGCTGTTTGATAATGAGGAATTTGATTCTGTGCTAGCAACATTTAAAACATTGTTCGAAACTGCTGACCAAATATTTTTTACAACCTGAGAAACTTGATTGTTTGAAATATTTTCACGCTTGGCGACATTATGTATAAATTGAGCTCGATTATTTACAGCTTTAGCCTCGTTCAAAACGGACGTTACAGTAGTTTGTGAAAGATTAGTTGTAGTTGAAATTGCAGAGATAACTTTTGAGATCGGCTTCGTAAGATTTTGGGTGTAAGTTGTTAAGATCTGACTAACCTCATTCTCTGACGTATTTGTACGATAGGCAATATTTTTGACTACTTCAGTATTTTTTAATACAGAATTGGCAAATGAACTGGCAATTGTGTTGACTTTTTCAATTGATTTATTAGATTGATTAGAAACGATTTGAGAAGCCGAAATTGATGTCGGGATTGATCCGGTAACTTTTTTCCGAATAATCTCCTTTTCTGAAGTTGAAGTGGATGTGGCAGACAACATTGTCCGGGCGATCTTATCATCTTTTATCGCCCGGGCAAAGAGCTCGGAACGAAGATTCATAAACTGTTGTCGTTTGGCTGGTTGCTCGGCTTTAATTGGGTTTGAAAGATAGGCGAGATTTTGACTCGCGATATTACTTACTTGTTTATTCATCTCAACTTTGGCGATATCTGACATCTTTGAGGCGACCAGCTGCATATTGGTCGCAAGTGACTGTGAGGACATTTTTTTGATATTTGATACAGAACTCATATTCATTATCACATCGGTTTTAACAGGTGTTTTAGTATCGATTTTTATCGTCGGCATCGTTGGAGTTATTATGGGTGATGGTCCAGAAGGTGATCCGCCTCGCATATTATCATACATCGCCATCAAAATATTTTTCATACCATAAATCCCATCGCAGCAGTAATCTCTAAATATTCTAAGAAGTAGCCAAGGGAAAAAAGTAACTGCCCAAAGCATTATTAATGTGATGATGTATTCAGCAAAAGTGTCGATATAGCTAGCATTATTTAAGTGTCCAATTGGCCTATTGACCACTCCTGAGGCGATTCTTTGAGCAGGACCTCCGTAAATAATATTTATCCCAGTGGGGTATACATATCCTTCAGGCAACCCGGCGCGCGAGAAATCAAATCCAAACGGAATTCCATCTTTCCACAACAAACTAACCGCTCCTAAAAACAATGCCACCAATGGGCCATAAAAAAGCCATTGGAAAAAGACACCTATCCAGATCCAGCCCGTGTTTCTGATCAGGACAAATGGCATCAGAAGTGCTAAAAATGGTGATACAAAAAGCAAAAACCAGAGTAAAATCTTACGAAGTAAGAGCATTATCCCGAGAATGTAGTAGCTTATATTTGTGAGTTTGAGCATGAAAAGTTCTGTCTTGACTCCTTCTTGAACACGAATGTTTAGATCTCTTGCTCCAACAAAGTCTTTATAACTCGCCTCAGTACCTCCAAGTAGGTCTCCGGCCGATGGTGTTGAAAAGTAAATGTTGAATAAATCTCGGCCGCCTAAATTGTCTATAAAAAACTTCATCATAATTTCAGAAAATTGGATCAGCATAAAAACAAGTGCTGACGAAAAAGCGATATAAAGCAACATTGTCCCAATTTTTATGACAGT
>PCVM01000007.1:2540-7465 GCA_002796045.1 Candidatus Roizmanbacteria bacterium CG11_big_fil_rev_8_21_14_0_20_36_8 | reverse complement strand
CCCTATCGACAACTTCTTATGTGTACGGGAGATATGGGAGAACCACAACACAAGAAGTATGATATTGAAACCTGGATGCCATCTCGAAACGCCTATGGCGAGACTCATTCCAATTCAATCATGGGAGAGTTTCAAGCTCGTAGACTGAATATGAAATATAAAACAAAGGAAGGAAAAATAAAATATTGTTTTACATATAACAATACGGCAATAGCATCTCCTCGAATACTCATTGCACTCATTGAAAACTACCAACAAAAAGATGGAAGTATCAAAATTCCAGAAGTCCTTGTTCCATTTACGGGCTTTGATGTGATCAAAAAATAATAAAGGAATCTTCCAAATTACTATTTTTTAATCAATATGTATCAAAAGTATCTCGCTGAGTATTTCGGCACACTGACACTAACTCTTGTTGTCATCTTGTCTCTTGCGGGAATTTTTCCAGTCTCAACACCAGTTCTTGCAGCGATAACTCTTGGACTCTTTGTCTTCAGCGTTGGACATATTTCCGGGACACATTTAAATCCAGCAGTAACAATCGGCCTTTTGGCCATTAAGAAAATAAACTCCAGTGATGCGCTTTCGTATATTATGGTTCAGGTATTTGGAGCAATTACAGCACTCATTATATCGATGGTCATGGGAATATCATATGAAATTACTGTAGAAAGCTCTCTGATGATCGGAATCGCAGAGACTGTTGGAATGATCTTTTTTTCATTTGGCATTGCATCAGTTGTTTTTGGTAATATTCACAAAGCAGTTTCAGGCATTGTCATTGGAGGATCACTCTTTATGGGGATTGCAATTGCGGCACTCATGGGATCAAATGGGGTACTAAACCCAGCAGTTGCTGTTGGAATCAAATCATTTAGCATCATGTATATTCTTGGACCAATCGTGGGGTCTGTAATCGGAATGAAGTTTTATGAACTTATTCAATCTGGCCGACCGATAATGGTAAAGAAGTAATCAAATATTCTCAGCGATTTTCTCACCCATTTCAGATGTTGAAAGAGGATGTGCAGTGACAATATCTTTTGTTCCCAATCCTTTCAAGAGTACTTCATCCACTGCGTCGCGCACTGCAGTTGCTTCTTTATGTAAATCAAAACTATATTCAAGCATCATGGCGGCAGACAATATTGTACCGATTGGGTTTGCGGTATTATTCCCTGCTGCTTTTGGATATGACCCATGAATTGGTTCATACACACTTGTTTTTTCACCAATAGAAACTGAGGGCAACATGCCGATTGATCCCGTTATGACCGAAGCTTCATCGGATAAAATATCTCCAAACATATTCTCCGTTAATAATACGTCAAATGCTCTTGGATTTTTTATGATTTGCATTGCGGCATTATCAACAAACATATAATCAACGATTATATCAGGATAGTTTTTTGATAACTCTTGTATTGTTTCTCGCCACAATCTTGACGTTTCAAGAACATTTGCCTTATCAACATGGCATATTTTTTTCCTTCTTTTTTGTGCAATCTCAAAGGCATACTTACCAACTCTTTGAATTTCTTCAACCGAATATGTCAATGTATCATATGCCGTTCTTCCCTTATCTTCTCTTCCTCGCTTTCCAAAATAAATACCACCAATTAACTCACGCACTACCACAAAGTCTGTACCTTTAATCCATTCTTCTTTAAGAGGGGATTTATGAAGGAGTGCATCAAAAGTTTGAATAGGTCTGATATTTGCAAATAATCCAAGTGTTTTTCGCATTTTAAGAAGCCCCTGCTCTGGTCGTACTTTCAACGTTGGATCATTATCATATTTTGGATCACCAATTGCACCAAACAAAATTGCATCTGATCTCAAACACAATTCTTCAGTTTCTTTTGGAAATGGTTCTCCTACTAAATCAATTGCTATAGCACCAATTAATCCGGTAGTGTATGAGAATGAGTGATTGAATTTTTTTTCGATCATGTGGAGGACAGTGAGTGTCGCATTGATGATTTCAGGGCCGACTCCATCTCCCGCAAGAACTGCGATATTTTTTTTCATACTCTTCCCGTCAATGAATAATCATTTGTACGCTTTGCCTCGAACTGCTTTAATTTCCTTTGCAGACTGAGAAGATATCCGACATCATCAAACCCTTCCATCAAACACATCTTTTTATACGTACTTATTTCAAATTCTTCCATCATTTTATGTGATGGTACTCGAATAAGTTGATTTGGTAAATCTATTTCTATACGAACATCTGATTTCTCTTCAATAGCATAAAAGAGATCTTGCAAAAATAATTCTGAAACGGTGACTGGAAGAAGAAAGTTATTGAGCGCGTTACTTTTAAAAATATCTGCAAAAAAACTCGATACAACAACTTGAAATCCATAATCCTTCAGAGACCATGCGGCATGTTCCCGACTTGAACCACAACCAAAATTCTTTCCCGCAACCAGAATTTTCCCCGTGTATTTTGGATTATTGAGAATGAAATCTTTTTTTTCATTTCCCACATGATCATATCTCCAATCATTAAATAATATCTCCCCAAACCCTTCTTTTGTTATTCCTTTCAAAAAACGCGCCGGAGTAATCTGGTCTGTGTCTATATTTTCAATGGGTAATGGAACCGCTGTTGACGTGATAATAGTTATTTTTTTCATAGTTTAAATAAACTCTCTTGGATCAGTGACAACTCCGGTGATTGCAGTTGCTGCTGCAGTCAAAGGACTCACGAGCATTGTTTTTGCACCAGGTCCTTGTCGACCTTCAAAATTTCTATTACTTGTTGATACACAGTATTTCCCTCGAGGAATTTTATCTTCATTAAATCCAAGACATGCAGAACACCCTGCACTTCGTAATTCAAATCCTGCTTCTTCAAATACTTTGTCTAGTCCTTCTTTTCGTGCCTGCTTTAAAACTTGAGTGGAGCCAGGAACAAGGATTGCCGTAATATTTTTTGCTTTTTTTCTCCCTTTGAGGATTTTTGCTGCTTCCCAAAAATCCTCGATTCGAGAGTTGGTACAACTCCCAAAAAATACGTAATCAACTTTCTGACCGATTAATTTTTGCCCTTCAGTCAAACCCATATATTTAAGAGACTTCATTAATTGTTTTTTGTCTGAATCGGATTCACAATCACGCACACTTGGGATAGGTTTATTTATTGAAACTCCCATCCCCGGATTTGTACCATAGGTGATCATTGGCTCAATCTCACTTGCATCAAACATTTCAACTCGGTCATACTCTGCCCCCTCATCGGTTGGTAACGTCTTCCAATATGCTACGGCTTCATTCCACTTATCGCCTTTTGGCATGAATTCTCGATCTTTCATATATTCATATGTTGTCTCATCAGGTGCAATCATTCCTCCACGCGCACCCATCTCGATACTCATATTGCACACCGTCATTCGTCCTTCCATTGAAAGATTTCGGATTGCTTCTCCGGCAAACTCTACAAAATATCCCGTTCCTCCATGAGATGAAATTTTTGAAATGACATACAGGATAAGATCCTTTGCAGTAACTCCTTTTTGAAGAGTACCATTTATCTCAATTTTCATCGACTTTGGTTTTTGCTGCAAGATGGTTTGTGCTGCAAGAACTTGCTCAACTTCGCTCGTGCCAATGCCAAATGCAATCGACCCAAACGCACCATGGGTAGACGTATGGCTATCTCCACACACAATAGTCATTCCCGGTTTGGTAACGCCCAACTCTGGACCAATGACATGAACAATTCCTTGCCACGGATGCCCCAGACCAAAAAGCTCAATTCCAAAATCTTTGCAGTTTTTTTCAAGTGTTTGAACTTGTTTTCGAGAAAGCAAATCTTTTATTGGCAGATGTTGATCGATAGTTGGAACATTGTGATCAGCGGTTGCCCAGGCACGATTTGGTGAATGCACTGAGATTCCCCGCTCCTTTAGCCCATCAAATGCCTGTGGCGTGGTAACCTCATGAATAAAATGCGCATCGATAAATAGCACCGTTGGAAAACCATCTTCTTGTGCGACTATATGAGCTTCCCAAATTTTGTCAAAAAGCGTTTTTAGCATATTATTTTTATTGATTTTCAGGTCGTAAGCTCCGAACTTTTTTCCCTGCTTGCCACAACTCCATGTTTCGAATTTCATCAAGCTCTTCCTCAAGTTTTATTCTATACTCTGCATCGCTATTCTTTTCAAGAGTTCGACGTGCTTCTTCACCACTTTCAACGCTTTTGTATAATTCTTCAAATACGGGTGCGGTTGCATCTCGAAACTTATCCTTCCAATCCAAGGCTCCCCGCTGTGCGGTCGTTGAAATATTTGCGAGCATCCAGTCCATTCCCTTTTCACCGACTAACCTAATCAGACTTTGCGTCAGTTCTTCGACCGTCTCATTAAATGCCTCAGATGGAGAATGATTATGCTTTCGAAGCTCATTGTATTGCGCTTCAAAAAGTCCTTCAAGTGCACCAACCAATATTCCACGCTCTCCGGTCAGATCACTACATACTTCTCTTTCAAACGTTGTCTCAAATAAGTACCCCGATCCAACAGCAATACCCAATGCTTTACATTTTTCTTCAGCATTTCCCGTTGCATCCTGATGGACCGCATAAGAACTATTGATACCACTGCCATCAACAAAATTTCGACGAACGGTTAGACCCGATCCTTTTGGTGCGACAAGCATGACGTCAATATCTTCAGGAGGAACAACGCCAGTTTGATCACGATACGTGATAGAGAATCCGTGAGAAAAGTACAATGATTTTCCCTTGGTCAAATGTGGTTTTAGTTTTGGCCAAAATGCTTTTTGTCCTGCATCTGAAAGAAGATAGAGGATAATGGTTCCTCTTTCAGCAGCTTCTTCAAGTTCAAATAATGTCTCCCCCGCAACCCATCCATCCTTAATAGCTTTCTCCCACGTCTTTGATCCTTTTCGTTGAC
>PCVM01000007.1:0-2526 GCA_002796045.1 Candidatus Roizmanbacteria bacterium CG11_big_fil_rev_8_21_14_0_20_36_8 | reverse complement strand
CCTGGTCCTTGCACGCCATAACCGAGTACTGCAACCGTTTCGTTTTTCAAAACCTCTTGAGCTTTTTCAAGCGGAAATTCCTCACGGGTTACGACGGTTTCTTCGACTCCACCAAAATTCATTTTTGTCATATTTAAGTATATTAATTATTAATGTATGTCATTCCGAGCGAAGTGTAACGAAGTCGAGGAATCCCTTGTTTTGAAAAAGAGATCCCTCCATGCGCTACGCTTGGTCGGGATGACAATTAGCAACAACCTACAATTCTACTTTACCGCCACCATTTCAATCTCGATTAAAGCTTTGAGTGGCAATGCTGCAACAGCAAAGGCGGCACGAGCTGGCTTATGATCAGTAAAATACTGACTATAAATTTCATTCATTTTTGAATAATCACTAATATCAGAAAGATACACGGTTGATTTCACAACTTTTTCCAAACCTGATCCAGCTTCTTCTAAAACATGTTTCAAATTATCCAGTACCTGTTTTGTTTGATTTTCAATTCCCTCGACTAATGTTCCTGCATCTGGGTCAATGCCAATTTGTCCTGAACAAAAAACAAGACCATTTGCTTCAATGGCTTGAGAATAGGGTCCAACCACTTTTGGCGCCTTGTCTGATTGAATATATTTCATATAGTTATAAATAATTAATAATTATACTGTCATCCTCGCGCCTTCCCGCCTCTGGAGGGAACGCGGGGATCCAGTCTGGATTCCCGTTTTCACGGGAATGACAATGTCCTAGCTTGTAACCGCACCTTTTGATGCACTGCCAACAAGCGTTCGATATTTCGCTAACACTCCACGAATATATGGCGAATCGGGAGCTTTATATTTTTTCCTTCTTTCATCAAGAATTTGCTTGTCAACCTCAATATTGATTTCCCGCTTCTCCACGTTGATATCAATGATGTCTCCTTCTTGCACAATGCCGATTGTACCCCCTTCAACTGCCTCAGGAGCCACGTGCCCAATCATTATGCCATGAGTACCACCTGAGAATCTTCCATCAGTTACGAGCGCAACATCTTTGCCAAGCCCTGCCCCTACGAGCGCCGAAGATGGTGAGAGCATCTCTCGCATGCCTGGACCCCCTTTTGGACCTTCGTGTCGAATGATCATAACATCTCCATGATGAATTTTTCCGTCAAGAATAGCAGTCATTGCATCATCTTCACATTCAAATACGCGCGCAGGTCCTTTGTGCTGTTTGAGCATTTTTCCAGAAAGTTTCATTACTGAACCTTCTTCTGCAAGAGCTCCTTTCATTATAATGATATGTTTTCCGGCAGGCGCAAGGGGTTTTTCAATTGAAAAAATTACGTCCTGGTCAGTTGGTCTGTCAGGTGCATCTTTCACATTTTCAGCAATCGTTTTTCCAGTCACGGTCATACAATCCCCATGAATCAGCCCCGCAGAAATAAGCATCTTCATCGCCATTGGGATCCCCCCAATTTCATCCAAATGCTCCATCATATAATCTCCTGAAGGACTAAAGTTTCCAATGAGTGGGACGTTTTTCCCAATTGTTTCAAAATCATCGATACTCAATGGAATATCCGCTTCATGTGCGATTGCGAGCAAGTGTAATACTGCATTTGTCGATCCACCAAGTGCCTGAACGACAACAATCGCATTCTCAAATGCTTCTCGTGTCAAAATATCACGCGTTCGAATTCCCTTTTTCATCAATCCAAACAAAGCATCGGCGGTGCGCTTAACGTCATCAATTTTTGTATTTGATACATGCCCATCTCTCCCCATTGCAGGATGAGACGCACTCCCGGGGACTGACATACCAAGCGCTTCAAGAGCAGATGCCATCGTATTTGCTGTGTACATTCCGCCACATGCTCCGGCGCACGGACACGACTTACACTCAATTTCATGAAATTCTTCCGTAGTTATTTTGCCCGCACTCAGCGCTCCAATTGCTTCAAATACGGATACGATATTCAGATCCTTTCCTTTGTGCGACCCAGATAAAATAGTCCCCCCATACAACGTGATTCCAATTGAATTGTTTCTCGCAAGGGGCATAAGAGATGCAGGGATTGTTTTGTCACAACCCGATAAGGCAATCGTACCATCTGCTGCATAAGCCTCACTCATCATCTCGATTGAATCGGCGATCCATTCTCTTGAAACGAGTGAATATTTCATTCCTTCTGTTCCCATGGTTTCTCCATCGGTGATCACCGGAGTCCCAAACATATATGGCCTTCCGCCCAACTGAGTGATAAATTCTTCAGCCACCTTTGCCAGCTGATCAATATGCGCATTGCATGGAGATACATCAGAGTACGGAGAAGCAACACAAACGAGCGGCTTTTCAAAATCTTCATCTTTGTATCCAACGCCACGCATCATGGCGCGCGCTGCAGCACGTTTGATCCAATCTTTTGAACCAGGAATGCTCGTCAAGATTGCACTTCGTTTTTTTAAATCGTTTGTTTCATTGCACGCAGTGCAATGTTTTTTACATGATTTTTTCATAAATGATTACACTAAATACTGATAA
>PCVM01000035.1 GCA_002796045.1 Candidatus Roizmanbacteria bacterium CG11_big_fil_rev_8_21_14_0_20_36_8 | reverse complement strand
TGGCAACAAAAAAACAAGCAAGTCCTCATGATAGTGTGATTATTCAGGCAGGCATCATCGTTATTATTGTTGGAGCAATCGCAATTACAGCATTCGTTTTTGCAAATTACTATCCAATAACTCAAGTCGGCGCAGGATACTAAGAAGTTTTTTTAGTATAAGTTAATTTTAGACAGTATTTTTTTATGTTCTTTAATTTGGTTTTTTTTGACTAAAACTTAATTTAATTTTAGAGCGGCGGAAGGGACTCGAACCCTCGACCTTCTCGTTGGCAACGAGACGTTCTACCAACTGAACTACCACCGCTTACAGACACCTGTCAATCGTAAATATTATATTAATAATATTTACTGTGCCGAGAGTCAGAATCGAACTGACATCTGAGGTTTTTCAGACCACCGCCGTGACCACCTTGGCTATCTCGGCTCAATTTTTGTAATTATACTACATTTGTGGATCTGGAAGGAGTCGAACCTTCGTCTGGGCTTTATAAGAGCCCCGTTCTAACCGTTGAACTACAGATCCAAATTTTCCTCACATATGCTATAGTGGACCTAGCCAGAATCGAACTGGCGACTCTATCATGCGAAGATAGCGGTATACCACTTACCTATAGGCCCTGTGTCCCCGGGCAGATTCGAACTGCCATCATAGGCTCCGGAAGCCCACATTCTATCCATTAAACTACGAGGACGTCAAGAGCCCAAACAGCAATAGTATACCAAGTCCAATACGATACCACCCAAATATAACAAGTGAATGATTTTGTAAATACTTAATTAGCCATAATACCCCAAAATAGGCGCTAATAAAAGCGATAATCGCTCCAATTAATAAAATTAAGTATTGTGATTGATCCACCATTAATACCTCTCTTGATTTTACTAAATCAAATAGTGCCGCTGCAGAAATTGTTGGAATCGAAAGCATGAATGAATATTTTGCTGAATCATTTCTATTATATCCAAAAATCAACATTCCGATCAAAACCGCTCCTGAGCGAGACACTCCGGGGACTATAGCACAAGCCTGAAAAAGTCCAATAAAAATTGCCTGCCAAATAGTTAATTCTTTTAATTTTTTATTAATTGTTATTTTTTCTTCCTTTATCGCTTTTTCTATTAATACAAAAACTATTCCGACGGTAATGAAAACAAGTGTCGAAGCAATTAAATTTTCGAAAAAAACATTCTTTATTACTTTGTAAAAAAACAGTCCAACTATGCCTGTGGGTATGAATGAGATAATAAGTTTTGCAAGTAAAGACTTGCTTGAAATAATTTCTTTCCAATAAAGTAACACTACCGATAAGATCGCCCCAACTTGAATTACTACCTGAAATAATTTTACAAATTCGGTTTCACTTACACCGATAATCCACGAAGTAATTATTAAATGATAGGTCGATGAAATTGGAAGGAATTCTGAAATGCCCTCGACAATACCGAGGATAATTACATTTAATAGATTCATAAAGATTTAACCTCAAGTATAATACAATAATGGATAAAAAAATCGCACTTGTACATGATCAACTTCATGAATTCGGCGGGGCTGAGAGAGTGCTCGTGGCTTTGACTGAAATTTTTCCGAATGCCCCAATTTATACAGCCTTTCATAATCCAAAAAATCTTGGAGTCCATTCAAAGCATTTTGAAAAATCAAATATCATCCCTTCATGGGCTCAAAAAATTCCTTTTTTTCCATCTATCTATTCTCCTCTACGTTTTTTAGCCCCGTTTATTTGGAAATCATTCGATTTTAGTAAATTCGACCTAGTAATTTCCAGCTCAGGATGGTATATGTGTAAGGGCGTTAAGACTGGCCTGAAAACAATCAATATTTGTTATTTGCATCACCCACCAAGATATCTTTATGGATATGAAACTGCTGTAGAATGGCAAAAATATGCTCTGGTAAAAATATATGCCAATATTGTTAATTACTTCTTACGAATTTGGGACTATGAGTCATCTCAAAAAGTAGATTATTTTATTGCAAACTCTATCGAGACAAAAACAAGAATTAAAAAATTCTATCGAAGATATGCAGATGTTATTTATCCACCGGTAAATATTCCAATTAATATCAAAAGATCGAATAAGAAGAGAAATTACTACGTCACTACGGCTAGACTTACAAAAGCAAAACACATTGACATATTAATACATGCAGCAAATAAACTTCACTTGCAACTAAAGATTATTGGCAGCGGAAGAGAAGAAGAATATTTAAAATCAATATCGGGCCCAACTATTGAGTTTTTAGATCATGTTGAGGATTCAGAATTCCGAAATCTATACACCAACGCAAAAGGATTCCTCTTTGCATCAGTTGATGAGGAATTTGGCATTGCGCCAATTGAGGCCATGGGATATGGCGTTCCTGTGATTGCATATTCATCTGGCGGGCTTAAAGAAACAGTTCAAAATGGTAAAAATGGATTTCTATATGACAAGCTTGAAATAAGTTCATTAATTAGTGCGATTAATAAATTTATAAAACTTTCTGACCAGGAGCATTCGTTAATGAGAAATAATGCTAGAAAATCTGCTGAAAAATATTCATTTAAAAACTTTAAAGAAAATTTACTGAAATTTGTGAAAGTTCACAACTAATCCATGCCTGAATTACCAGAAGTCGAAAGTATCCGACTCTATCTTGAAAAAGAGATTGTTGGGAAAAGAATTGAACATTTTAAAGTCATGACTCAAAGATCGTTTTTTGGAAATAAATCATCAATTTTTGGAAAAGTTGTCAAATCGATTAGAAGAAAGGGGAAAGTTCTCCATATAATTATTGGCGAACCTGATATTTTTCTTTCAATTCATCTTAAATTGTCTGGGCAACTTCTTTATTCAAAAGACAAGAATGACTCGGTATTTACTAATAATATTCCGATGGCCAATAGTAATAAAATGCCAGGAAAAACCACAAGGATAATAATTGAATTTGATGATGACTCTGTATTATACTTCAATGATTTACGCAAGTTTGGATGGATAAAACAAAACGAGTTCCCAATTGAACCCCTAGGAGTTGATATTTTGTCGATCTTATTCACAAAAAAATATTTATCCAAATGTTTTATAAAAACTCAAAGACCGATTAAGACTGTCCTTCTCGATCAAACAATAATTGCAGGAATTGGGAATATCTATGCTAATGACTCCCTATGGCTTGCAGGAATTCACCCGAGTGTGAAATCCTCAACATTGAATAATTATCAAATAAACAAACTTCACAATTCGATTTTAAGCATCATCAATGAATCGCTTCAAAAAAGCGGCTCCTCTGCAAAAGACGAACTATACGTACTACCCGATGGTACAAAAGGGAATTACCAAAATGATTTCAAGGTATACCAGCAAACAGACAAACCTTGTATAAAATGCAACTCAACAATTGTTAATATTAAAATCTCAGGAAGAGGAACTTTTTTCTGTCCAAAATGTCAGGTTGAAAGTTAAAACAAAAAGTTACTGCTCTGATTATTCATATCTAATTGCTTCAATAGGTGATAGGTCTGCAGCTTTCTTTGCAGGAAATACTCCAAAAATTATCCCAATTCCAGACGAGACCCCTAGCGCTAAAATCACTGACTGCAGATCGATATAAGCTGGGAAATATCTACTAATAAAGAGAACAATTATTGCAGATAAAAGCAAGCCAGCAGCTCCACCGATAAGAGATAATATTACAGATTGTGTAAGAAATTGCCAAAGTATGTCCGATCGGCGCGCGCCAAGCGCGCGCCTAATTCCAATTTCTCTTATTCTCTCCGTAACTGTAACATACATGATATTCATTATTCCAATACCTCCAACTAGAAGAGAAATTGCTGCAATTGCTACCAGTACTGTATTTATAATCGAAAAAATAGAATTTATTGCAGACAATAACTCTTCTTGTTCAATGATAGAAAAGTCTTCCTTCTCATAACTTTTCAGCAATATTTGCTCGACTTTTCTCTTTATGGTTGGAATATCTTCTTCAGTTTTTGCTTGTAAGATGATTGCCATAAAAGTCTTGTCAGTATTTATCGTGTACGCTGTTCTGTAAGGCATATATACGAAAGTGTCAAAATCAGGTCCTCCAAATCCCCCACCGATAGATTTCACAACCCCAATTACAGTATATTTTTGCCCTTCAATTTTAATTGATTCTCCTATGGCTTTACGTCTTGATAAAAATAAATTATCTGCGAGTTTTGGACCAATTACAACAACTTTTGATCTTTTTTCGACATCAGATGCTGTGAAGAATTTTCCATATTCATTTTCCAAATTTAGAGCAATAAATATTCCCTCAGACGATGCGTATAAAGTTGCAGACTTTTTCTCATTTAAGGAAGTGGCTGTTACAGTTCTGCTATAGACAGGAACTGTCATTTTTAGCTCTCGGATACGCTCTAAATTTCTAACATCATCTTCTTCAAATTTAATCGACATAAAAGCCGAAGAAGCATTTGAAAAACCTCCCCCTGATAATACTTGTCCTGGAACAACACGAACTAAATTACTTCCTAAATTTTCAAATTGCTTTTCTATATAAGCTCTAAGTCCCAGTCCAAAGGCTGTTAATAACACAACTGAGAGGACTCCAATTAAAATTCCAAGTGACGTCAAAAAAGTACGCCCTTTATTTCTGGAGAAATCAAAAAAAGCAGACTTAAGTATAAAAGCAAAAAAATTCATATATATTTTAAGTTTTTAATTCTCCATCAACTATATGGATTTTTCTTTTGGTTTGTGCGGCAATGTCCTCCTCATGAGTAACGATTAGAACGGTAATATCTTCCTCTTTATTCAATTGTTTAAGTAATTTCATAATCTCTTCTCCTGATTTGGTATCAAGATTTCCTGTAGGTTCATCAGCCAAAATCAGCTTCGGTTCCATAATAAGCGACCTTGCAATGGCAACTCTCTGTTGTTGACCACCAGAAATCTTATTTGGATAGGAGTTGGCTTTGTCAGAAATTCCAAATCTTTTTAATATTTCAAAACCTCTTTTCTGGACATTGTAAGCAATTTTTTTTCGTGCATATACCGTGGGAAGTAATACGTTTTCAAGTACGGTCAATTTGGTAATTA
>PCVM01000091.1 GCA_002796045.1 Candidatus Roizmanbacteria bacterium CG11_big_fil_rev_8_21_14_0_20_36_8 | reverse complement strand
CCTAGAGAAGATAAATAACGGGTATCATTTTGTAAACGGCCATCGTTTTGATCGTCAGGACAATCTTTTAATTAAGGTTTACTCAAAAACTGCAAGATGGTTTTTGAGGAAGTTTTTGAATTCGCCTTTTACTGATATAAACTGTGGGTTTAAGATGTTTCGACGTGAGATATTAGATAATGTTGTGTTGTATGGCAATACTTTTAGATTTCTTCCACTTGCGGCATTTTACGAAGGATTTAGAGTTGGTGAGGTGGTAGTCCATAACAAACCAAGGATTCATGGAAAGTCCAAATTTGGCATCTCCAAATTATTTATAGGGGTAATTGACATGTCATCTGCCTTTTTTCTATATAAATTTTCTGAAAAGCCTCTGCATTTTTTCGGGAGCATAGGGGCTGTTTTTTTTGGAATCGGTGGAATAATGCTTGCTTGGTTGACCTATGATAGAATATTTATGGGGGCGTTGCTTTATAAAAGGCCAGCGCTTTCTTATGCGACATTATTTGTAATTTTAGGAATTCAAATAATCATGACGGGTATCCTTGGCGAGCTAGTTGTTTATTTAAAGAGAAAAAAAGTTTAATCTAAGAACATGTTTTCGATTGTTGCGATAATTATTGCCGAGCTCATCTGGGGTGCTGCTCCACCGATTTTCAAACTCTCATTAAATTCAATTCCCCCTTTCACATTAGCATTTATTAGATTTTTTTTCGCAGGCCTAATTTTTTTACCATTTGCGTTAAAAAAATATAAAAAATTGACGGGTCATCAATGGTATTTGATATTATTAGGCAGTTTATTTGGAGTAGTTATAAATGTATCAGCTTTTTTTGTAGGTCTACAGTATGCTCCAAGCATAAATGTAAATATAATTTCAGCAGTTGGTCCGCTGGTTCTTTATATCATGTCAATTGTCATTTTGCATGAAAGAGCCCACCCCCAGGTACTGCGCGGCATGTTTATCTCGTTTATTGGCGTTTTAATTATATTCTTTGCTCCATTTTACAAAACTATTTTTAAGGAAGATATTTTCTCAATAAGTGTTGTATTTGGAAATATATTATTTGTTATTGCAATGCTGTCTAACATGTTACAGCTCGTAATTAATAAGAAAATTATTGCTCAGGTAGATGTTATAGTTATAGTTTGCATGCAGTTTTTGATAGGTTCAGTGGTATATTTTCCGTTGATGCTTGGAGAACTTCGATTTTGGTCATTTACGCAGATGAATTCCGGCGCTTGGGTAGGAGTATTGTATGGAGTATTATTTTCTTCTGCTATTGCTTATTATTTTTTTGCACTGGCACTTAAAAATATGTCAGCTCAGAAGCTTGGAGTATTTGATTATATGAAGCCGATAATCACGGTCGCAGTCGCAATCCCCCTTCTCGGAGAGTATCCGGATGCATTTTTCATAGTAGGTGGAATCCTCATCTTTATCGGAATCTTCATCTCAGAACGCCACCCACACTATCACCGTATGCACAAAAAACTGCATGGGAGGAGGTGAGTTGTTCTTACTTAATTTCAGTAGACACTTGATCTTTTGGAATGAAAATGCGAGTATCGTATTGATAGATGTCAGGAGGTGTTTCTTTTGTTTCCCAAAGAGAATAGTCCCCGCCGCAGAGAGGTGCATAAACATCTTGGGATGTGATTGCACCAATACCCGTACCTCTGTAATGTTCTCTTGCCAATCCTCTTTCTTGAAAATTAATATTTCGTCTTCTTGGATATGCTCCCTCTAAAACATGACGATTTCTACTTTCATTTACTATAGAAACTAAATAACCGCCATCTTCTTCAATCATATGTACGGTTGGAGCTGCAATTTCCGATGAGAATTTATTTGCATTCATTGATGCTGACCATATCATGGCTGCAGCAGGTCCAGAAATCATACATTCAGGTAAACTCTCCCAGAGTTGTATGTTAAAAATCTCAAGTAATAGCGGTAAATATACTTGACTTTGTTGAAATAACCTTATTGATTCAGGGCTTCCTTTTTCTTTCCAAAAATTTTGAAAAGAGTGTAGCCAATCATGATGGCTAGGATGCAACGCAAATCTTATATGTGCTGGTATCGATTCCTCAGCTTCCTGTGAAAGTACATAAGTTGCATTAAAAATAATGTCAGCAGTTGTCTGATTATTAAACACTATTTCTTCGGGTGTAACAAATATGCTCCTTGGCTTCTCTATGATGAAGGCGCGTTGTACTAATTCATTAAATAGGTCGATTTGATCGGGACTAAAATATCCATCAGTATTGGTATATTTTTGTACTGAAAGAAGAAATTCTCCAAATTCACTACCAATGTCATGTGTTATTCTCCCCCGCTGGAATGTGGCCAGCGTTTGCACACTTGAGTAAAATGTATCGGGCATTTCTGCTGCATTTTTCATGCGAATATTATAACATAATGTTAAGCCTATAGTATTGTAGAGTAAGTCTATTTTACAATTGGATAGTCCTATAGTATACTTCGTAGAAGTTGTTGCACACTTGTTCGAAGTTTTCGAATAAGTCATAATTAAGACACGAATAAATATGAGTGAAGTACATATCTACACAGACGATGGGGACGCAGAAACTGGAGCAAGGCTTATTAGAAATGCCTTCGATAGATATGGTTACTTGCAAAATTTTGGTGAGGAGATTGTTGTTGCCGACTTGGGTTGCGGTGAGGGTACTCTATTGAAGTACTTAGGCATAGAGTTTCCACAAGCACAATTATTTGGGATAGACTTAAATGGCAATATTGTTGATAGAGCAAGATACATAGTTCCAACTGCTCAAATAAGCCATGGTTCATTTGTTGCTACACCCTGGGATGACGGAGCGGTACATGTAGCTGTTTCAAATTTAATCTTTGATTATTCCGAGATGAGTGCAATTATGCAAGATACTTATACGATTCAAGATTTATCAAGAGAGCTATTTAGAATTCTTGTTCCTGGGGGCATATTTATGCCATCTTTCGGAGATTGGAGTTTTACTTTTGAAGAAAGAGTGATCGAAGAATTTTTATCTACCGGATTTACTATAAGTGAGACGGGATTCATAAAACCGATAAGCTAATTGATAATAATTCGGCTCATAGATTCTGGTCGTTGGATTGAAATCCTTCGTATCAAAGAAGTTCTAGACGATCAGATTTTAGGAGAAAATATCTACAAACCCACATAAGAAGACTGTGATAAATACTTCCTACCGTTCAATTTTGTGGCAAGAAACATGTTAAAATAAGCTCATATGAAACTTGTAAATAACTCGATCACAAAAGCAGAACTTGCGGATATGTCTGCTAGAATGTTTTCCGGACTGGTAAAGGCAGTTGTTGATTTGGAGAAGAAAATTATGATGGTTGACGCCGCAATGCATGTTGATTTAGAAGCAGAGTTGCTTAAAAGTGGATCGAAACAAGAAAATCTTTGGGGAATCAATTTTTATCCAGAAGTAGAAGGTGAAGATTTCATTGAATTTGATTCGATGATTAATATTCGTCCTTCGCAAGGAAATTTATCTAGAAATATTGAGAGTGAAAGCGTTAAGAAAGAAATTAGATTATTAGTAAATACATTAGTTATTTGATTGTAAGATTTTATGTTTTATCAAGAAGTAGCTGATCGCTGGAGTAACTTTACAATATTTGAACAGATGGCAAATATTGGTGCCGAGGTCGGCAGAACGATCTCATGGAAAGAAAAAGGCAACGAAAAGATGTGGAAAAATGCTTTGTATCGGACGATTGAGCTTATCAATTTGACAGTTGCAGATCCGGAAAATTTAACTTCTATCAAAGAAATTCTCCGCATTAAAGAAGTTCTAGGTGATCAGATTTTAGGAGAAAATATCTACAAATCCACAAGAGAAGACTGGGATAAATACTTCCTTCCGTTCAATTTTGCGGCGAGAAACGTGTTACAATAAGGTATATGAAAACAATTCTCATCACTGGAGCAGGTGGATATATTGGCTCAGTTGCAACATCTGTTCTACTTTCAAAAGGTTATGCAGTAGTAGCGCTTGATAATTTCTCAACTGGCTTTATGCAAGCTCTAAAGTTGCTAAAAAAGAAGTACGGAGCTAAAATGCTTCGAGTTTACAAAGTTGATTTAGCAGGTGATTTAACAGAAGTTTTTGATAAAGAAAAAAAGATTGATGCAGTTCTCCACTACGCTGCAAAATGTAGTGTAAACGAGTCCATGGAGTACCCAGAAAAATACTTTGAAAACAATACATGCGCAACGACAAATTTCTTGGGTCAACTCTTAAAAAATAAAATCAAGAACCTTGTTTTTTCATCAACCTGTGCAGTGTACGGAGAGGCTGTTTATATGCCACTTGACGAGCGACATCCGACAGAGCCTGCAAATCCATATGGAGAATCAAAGTTGATGTCTGAGAAGATCATAGAATGGTACTCTAAAATCCATGATTTACATTATGTAATCCTTCGATATTTTAATGTTTGTGGTGCTACTGACGATGGTATGATTGGAGACAGTAAAAACCCTTCACCGCATCTAATGCAAAATGCAGTCCGCGGAGCGCTCGGAATTGAACCTTTTAATCTCACCTGTGGAAAGTTTGATACGACTGATGGTACGCCAATAAGGGATTATGTAAATGTTGTAGATTTAGCAGATGCCCACATTTTAGCCGTCGAGTATTTATTAAACGGTGGAGAAAATGAAATCATAAATATTGGTACCGGCGAGGGGAATTCAGTTCTTGAGATAGTAGATCAGGTCCAAGAAATTACTGGAGAATCATTTGAATTGGCCAAAACCGAGGCGCGGAAGGGTGAATATGCCAAGATGATTGCAGCAACAGACAAGGCAAAGAGAACTCTTGGGTGGGTGCCAAAACATACTTTGAAAGATAGCGTGCAATCACTTGTAAAATGGTATACAACAAATCCAAACGGTTGGAAAAAGTAAATTTGATATAATGCAGGATCAAATTGCGGAGTTAGTTCAGTTGGTAGAACGTCTCTTTTCCAAAGAGAAGGTCACGGGTTCGAGTCCCGTACTCCGCTCCAAATAAATTAAATTACTCCACCTTCGCGGATGTAGCAATTCCCACAAAGTGAATCATAGGTCACTTTATTCCCATCTATAGCCACCTGTTTTCCTTTAAATGTATATTTTCCATTAATTTTCCTCGT
>PCVM01000085.1 GCA_002796045.1 Candidatus Roizmanbacteria bacterium CG11_big_fil_rev_8_21_14_0_20_36_8 | reverse complement strand
AGTTGAAAAAGTTAAATTAACTTCTAATGACATTATTGGAAGTTACCGTGAATTAATTAAAAAAGTAGAGTTTCCTAAAAATGATTATTTTATAAGTTTAAAAAGAGCTACTTTATTGTGGCTAGATATATTTTCAAAACACTAAAATCTGTTTTGTCTAGAAAACTTTCAAGTTATTTCTGAACTATACCTAAACCAGATCCAACGTAATTAATTTTTATTCCTTTAAATTCTTTTTCAAGCTTGTTCCAAAGTTTCCAAACACCGTACTCACCTTCAGACTTATTTCCCTTTACACAAATATCATGAAAAACAATATATCCACCTTTATTTAGCATCGGTATGAATAATTTAAAATCTAAAACAACTCCATCAAACGAGTGATCTCCATCAATATAAATATAGTCATAAGTTCTGTTTGGAAATCTTTTTGAAAATTTAAGCGTTGTAGTTACAAACAAAGTAATATAGCTTCCCAAACCAAAACTATTGAAACAATTCCTCCCTTTTTCAGTTTTCCAATACCCAACCCCTGTCCAACCTCCTTTATCATCTAAATCAAAACCTGCATCCACAAAATCAACGTGACCAAATTCATTGTCTTTACACGCCTGAGTTAAAACGGCAGGAACAAAACCATAGCGAGATCCAATACACAATACATTCTTTGGTTTTTGTTGTCTAATTAAACCATAATGAATCCATCCATAACCTAAATCAGCTTTTTTAGTATTACACTCATGACCATACTCATCTGCTTGAAAAACAGACATTAAATCAGAAATTTTACCATTATTTGATATATTATGAATAAATTTGCTTCTAAATATTTTTTTTAATTTCGTTTTGATACCAAACATACGAATTCCATAACATTATAATACTGCGCGTAGAATAATATAGCATATTTTGTAAAAAACTAATTATCCTGTCCTGGTCATAAACATCTGTAGCGCATAAAGTAAAGGTATAGTAAAATTGGCATGCATCTTTTAAAAAATAGATGTTTTTTCAAGGATAAAAGATATGAAAGGCAAACAAATTAAATCCGCCGAATGTACTCGACAACTTCAATATGTTAGTAAAAACTAAAAAATCTGAAATCCCAAAGTTTTGGTGGAAAAATCAATTTGATAAAAATTATTACACTGTATATTTACCACAACTACCAATAGAGAGAACACTTTTCGAAGTAGAATTTCTAAAAAAAAGCATTTCTTTAAATCGCAACCAAAAAATATTAGATCTCGGATGTGGTCATGGTAGACACACTCTTGAACTTGCTAAACAAAAATTCAACATAACTGGTTTAGACTTTTCAAAATACTTCCTAAATATTGCTAGAAAAGAAGCAAAAAAACAAAATATTTCTACTAAATTTATAGAAAGGGATATGAGATTGCTAAAAATGCAACATTCTTTTGATTCAATAATATCAATGTTCTCTTCCTTCGGATACTTTCCACACGATGAGAATATAAATGTCCTAAAAAATATTTTTGCAGCCTTGAAACCTGGAGGAAAATTTTTAATTGATGTTATTAATTCGCATGATCTTGCTAAAAATGCGCTCAAAGATGGGGAAAAACTTGCAAATGAATTATATGAAACTAAACTTAGATATGACCTAGATTCTGTATCTATAACAGAAACAAATACGTATTCCAAAGAATCTCAAATTGGACATACTCATAAAATTTGGAGTAAAAAAATAAATCAGGAGTATTGCATCTTTTCATGATTGAATATACTCTTGGTCAATATAAACAAATGTTGGAATCAATTGGATTCCACATTGAAAACCTATATGGAGATTACGACGGCAGTCGATGGAACAATAATACGTGGAGAACAATAATTCTTTGTCAAAAACCAAAAAATAAACTTAATCTACTGAGCAAACTCAATTCTTTTTATAATTTTACATTCAAACATAGATGGCCAACATTATCACAAATATCAGAATAAAAAAAACTTGTTTTTATTAATGTCCTATGTCAAATGTTACTGCTTTAATACTACTCGCTGGAATTGGAAAAAGGATGAAGACACTTGGAAAGCAAACTCCAAAAAGTCTATTAGTAGTCAAAAATAAACCAATTCTCTGGTACTCAATTAATACCCTGCAAAAGTGTGGCATTTCAAAATTTATTTTTGTCACTGGATATAAAGCAGATAAAATTATTTCATTCAGCAAAAAAATGTTTCCAAAACTTTCTATTAAATTTATTTACAATAATAAATTTAATACAACCAATAGTATCTACTCATATTTCTTGGCTCGTGAACATGTAAAAAATAAAGATTTTTTAAGACTTGAAGGAGATTTACTCTACACTCCAAATATTATTAAAAAAATATTAAAACAAAGAAAATCTCCAATTTCAGTTGTACAAAAAAAACAAAAAAAAACACTTGAGGAATTTTCTGTTGAAGTGAATGCCAAGAACAACACTATCATCCAATATGGAAAGGATATTTCCAATAAAATTGCATTTGGAGAGGCAAAAGGCATTGAGTATATTTCTGCCGAAGCTTCAATAAAAGTCTGTGCCTCATTGAGCGAATATACTCCAAATCACAAAAATGAATATGCAGAAATGGCCTATCAAAATCTGATAAACCAGGGTAAAGATATATATTTCGTAGAAACTGATACAAGTGATTTCTGGTGTGAGGTAGATACTGAAGATGATTTAAAATTTGCAAAGAAAAATTTTAGAAAGTACCTATGAAGTATAACAAATATCCATGCCTAATTATGGCGATTGAGTCAGATCTTGGATGTGGAAGAAACATGGATGTTTACTACAAGAACTTAGAAAATTCAGATGTTGTTCTACCAATAATGGTTTATTCCAGATTATCAAGCTACCAAAATGCTCCTAAATGGATAAAAAATAAAGTTGTATATAATGTCCCCTTTACAACACATTATCTTGAAAATTGTTACCCTGATTGTAAATTAGATCCTGATGAGCATATTACTCATGAAAAATGGACTAGTGAATTTATTAAATTTATTTATTTAATAAAAAAGATATACAAAAATCGGGCTATGTGGTTGCTTGATCATCCATTACCAATTCTTGAAAAAGCAATGGGCCCTCATCTGATCCAGATATTTCACGGTGAATTATTTAAAATTGGTCCAGCCTCATATTTTAATAGTGAAAATATGGCATCATTTTATTCATATGACAGAATCTTCATCTCAGGAAAATTACTTTTTGACGAAGTAATTAGACACACAAAAATAAATCCAAAAGATTCCAGAATTCGTATGACAGGTAGAGTTTTGAACGATTCACTATACACAAAAGAACTAAATAAAAAACATATTTTAAAACAATTTAAATTAAATCCGTTGCAAAAAACGGTGGTGTATGCACCGAGTTGGGAATCATTAAAGATTTGGCCAATTGGAAAAAGAAATAAAGACGTCTTAAACTTAGAAAAATTCTGTGAATTTATTAAATCAAATAATTTAAACCTAATTATTCGACCTCATCCAATTTGTATTTACCAATATGATATAAAACCAAAAATTATTCGTACAATTAAAAAATTTCCAAATATGTATTTTGATGATTCGAGCTCATCATCATATTACGGACCAAACAAAACTATTATCGCAGGAGATGTCTTAGTTACAGATCTTTCGACAATCTCAGTAGATTTTATGTCTCTTGGTAAGCCGGCAATATATTTATACCCAGATAACTCAACTGGCTTATGGGGAAAATTTTTTCCTACAATAGAACAAGTAGCAGCTGTTTCCTATGTTGCAAAAAATTTTTCAGAATTAAATTCATTAATCAAAAAACTTACTCTAACAAATGAATCTTTGGAAATTAAATTAAAACGAAAAGAAACTGTTTCTTATGTATTCCATAATAACAATGGCACAGCTGGAAATATTTTTTTGCAAGAACTTGAAAGTTACACACTTGAGTTAATGCATCGTGAAAATTCACTTATAAACAAATTATGGAGATATTTGTTCAAAAGAAATGGTAAATATAAGAATGATATAATAAATTTTTCTGCCAGAATTAATATATAATTATTTTACAAAGAATTAAAAATGAAATATCGTCTTTTAGGAAAAACAGGATTTAAAGTATCAGAAATTGGTTATGGTAGCTGGGCTATTGGATCTGAATGGGGAGATGTTACAGAAGAACAAGCGCACGCTGCGCTAGCGTGCTTACCTGAGGCCGGAATAAATTTTATCGACACCGCAGATGTGTACGGTGATGGAAGAAGCGAAAAATTAATTGGAGAATATCTGAGTAAAACTAAAACTCGAACCTTTGTTGCTACTAAAATTGGACGCAGGCTATCACCACATATTGTGGATAATTACTCAAAAGATAACTTATTTTCATTTGTGGACAGAAGTTGTAAGAATCTCAATACTCAATGTCTAGATCTGTTGCAATTGCATACGCCACCAACTGAAATCTACTACAAACCAGAGGTTTTCTCATATTTAGATGAACTAGTTAAAAGAAAAAAAATAAAATTTTATGGTGTAAGTGTAGAAAAAGTAGAAGAAGGACTAAAAGCTATTGAATATCCAAATGTATCAACCGTTCAAATTATTTTTAATATGTTTCGCCAAAGACCAATGGAACTTTTTTTCAACGAAGCAAAAAAACGCAATATTGGTGTTATAGTAAGAGTCCCACTTGCTAGTGGCTTACTAACAGGGAAATTTAATTTGTTTTCAAGATTTCCTAATAATGATCATCGCAAATATAATCGCAATGGTGAAAAATTTGATGTAGGAGAAACATTTGCTGGAATTAATTACAAAATTGGACTAAAAGCAGTTGAAAAACTGAAAAAAATAAAACCAAAAGAGATATCAATGGCTCAGTTTGCCTTGCGTTGGATTTTGATGCAAAAAGGTGTTTCAACAGTTATTGCTGGTGGAAAAACTCCTAAACAAATTTTAGAAAATAGCCTAGCAAGTAATTGTAAAACAATAAATCCAATAATCATGGATAGCGTCACTGATGTCTATAATCAATATGCAAAGGAACAAGTACATTTTCGCTGGTAAAAATTAGTTTACTTTATAAAAAAATAATCATGCATTTGAAATTAGCCTTTAGATCTTTGCTTAGAAAAATTATTTATCAATTAAAAAAGCCGTATATTGCATACTATGCTCCGCTGATGGACACTACATTTCCACAAAGTCCTTCATCAAAATTTCGAATAAATTCTAGGCTTTCACAATCACTTAGAGAAATCAAACAAAGTGACTTAAAACA
>PCVM01000056.1:379-5258 GCA_002796045.1 Candidatus Roizmanbacteria bacterium CG11_big_fil_rev_8_21_14_0_20_36_8 | reverse complement strand
TTCCATGGATTCTTGGCCCGTTTACAAAGATGTATTTCGTCACAGTATGAAAGTAAATGTTTTGCATAGGGCCTTTCTTTTTCATCTTTATAGAGGGAAACAAGAGTTATTGAGTGATTTTTAGAAAGATATTTTAGCAAATATAAAGTTCTAATTTGTCCACCTGAGGCTGGAGGGTAGGGCAAATAAGGCGTGAGCATGAGGATTTTCATCAGGATTTAGTATTTAAAGTTTTACAATCATATAGATCTCATTTTCTACCAACACGACATAATTCTCTCTTTTTAGTCGGTCCTTCATTCCACTATTTGAAGTTACGAAGTAGGTATAGCCAAGCTCTTTTAATTCATTTAAATCTTTGTAAACCCCAGGAGCTCCTTTTCGATCTGCAAGATAAAGCAACGTCGTGTCGCCACTTCGATCAGTTACTATTTTGTCCTCAGGTTGTGTGAATGTTTTTATGAGTTCAGATACTTGTGGCAAATCTTTTGGATAATAATAGTAGTCCTTTACTCTGTAGTATGAGAAGGCGATACTTAAAATAAAAATAATTAAGATCGTAGGATAAAGAAAAGTTTTTTTAATAAATTTGGATGGGAGCTCGACTATTCCAGCTATTCCAATTCCGCAAATCAGTGCAATGGCTGGCAAAATGATCGTTTGATAATATTCGTGTTGAACATTTCCTCCTTGAAAAGTCATTAAGTAAATAAAAGCAGAGGCTGCAATGCTTGGAATAAATAGTCTTTTTGTTTTAATTATGAGGCCCATTATCAAGAAAAATACTCCGTAAATTCCCAAAATTGCTATTCCGATTCTTTCCATAAATACCCATCGGAAAAAGGCTGGTCTAAAAAAAATTTCTTTACTTCCTTCAAATGTATTAACATGTGTTAGGAGCCAACTGTTTGATGGGATAGCTTCTGGAAAATAAAGTATGTACCATCTCCACCAGATGAAAGGAGCCAAAGTCAGTATTGCAAATAAATAAGGTTTCCAGTTTTTCATCAACTGGAAGCGTAAATTGTCAATAAATAGAAATCCAATTGCCAGTCCGTAAAAAATCGTTGTTGGTTTTGTGAGAAGAGAAAGAGCTAGAAAAATGGCACTTAGTATCATAGGTACAACTTGAATCTGTTTCTTTTTTGTTCCAATATATAAGAAAAATAGAGACAGCATCATAAATGCAACTGCCGTTGTCTCTGGAAGGACTAATCTAGAAAAGAAAACAAAAAAAGGAAATACAGCATAAATAGTTGAAGCGGCAATAGCCGCAAGACGATTTTTCTCATGTAGCGCAAGATAATAGATTACAGAGATTGTAAAAAGTGAAAAAATCGAAGAGATCACTCTCCCGTAAACCGTAATTGTTGTTATTGGTAAATACCTGTGAAATACAGCTATTATCGCATTATAAATAGGGAACTCAACCATTCGAAGACCTTCTGGGTTTTCAAGACCTGATTGAATTGACGAAACGTCATCATACTGTGGTTTCAATAGATTAATTCCGTGTCTTGAAAAATTTCGAGCTACAGCGGCTGTGTCTGCCTGTCTCCAAGAGTGAAGGTCTGCCAAAGGAGTACCAACATTATACATTCGCAGTATAAACGCAATTATTAAAATAACGCTAAGGAAGATGGTGTCAAGTTTTTTCATTCGAGTTATTTAGGATATTTTTAGTTCAGATGTCTTTACTTTTTTCATAAAAAAAGGTGAAGCAGCAAAGAATATTCCTGCCAAACACCAAAAAGTATATGCAAGTTTTGAAGCTTCAAAAAGATCAATATAGCCTGCGTTAATGAATAGTCCAATAAATCCAAATGCAAAGCCATAAAATATATATTTATATTTCTTAGTTGTAGATTGAGCAACGAGCCAAGTTCTCCTTAATATAACAAACAATATTGTTAAAAACGGAATAGTTCCTAGAAGTCCATTTTCTCCAAACCAGCGGAAATAATCACCATCTGTCGCTTCGCCCAGAGACGAAGTGCCAGTTCCGAGCCAAATATTTGAGAGGAACGCTGCAATTGCTCGAGGCCATGAAACCTGGAGTCGTGTCGAAATTGAGATGTCGGGGAGATATTTCACAACTGTTACTTGTCGATTAAACAATCTTGTTATTTCAAATTCAAGTTCTTCTGCAGTATAAACTTTTCCTGTTGTTTTGGCTTCCTCAATAAGATTTTCTCGGATTGCTTTTCGTGCAGCAATTTTTGTTTCCGGATCAATTATTACAGTTGAAGAAGGGGGAATGACTGATGACTTTGAACCGAAATCTCCTGGAGGTAGCTCGTCAGGCTGCATATCGCGTGCCACAAGAGTCTGTCCGGTATCAATATCTACAAAAACTTTTGTTGGTTGGAAGGTTCGTGTAAGTCTGTTGGCAAGGTTGTCTGAAAGTGGAGTAAGTATTGCCGTCATTACAATAATTAAAATATACAATTTAAATTTTCTTACATAAGGCAAAAACAAAGTCAAAGTAATTAGGAATGCGAGAAATGATGCTCTAGAGGCTGCCAGAACAAGAGCTGCTAAAGCTAGGGTAAATACGACAAAGTAGATACGTTTTTTTGTTGCGAGATAAAGGCCGATGATAACCGGCATTAATAAAAGAAGATAAGCTGAAAAATCATAATGTCCTGCAAAAGTTGAGGAAACACGAGACCACGAATCTAGAACTAAGATATAGCCTTTGGCATACTCAGGGTTCATTGTCTGTACTGCAGGCCAGCCTAAAAATTTCTGTCCAAAACTATATATTGATACAAATGCAAGTACGCTAGTTAAGATTTTCAAATAAAAATAAAGATCTTTTTTCGATTTTATTGTTGTGTAAGCAACAAAAAAGATAAGCATGTATTCGATTCTTCTAAGGCTGTGTAAGAAGCCAATGTTATTAATTTCAATTGTATAAAGAACGTAATGACCGTATAAGTATGAAGCAAAGACAGCTATCCAGTAAAATGCAAAAAGCAAAAACATTTTCCAATTAATATCTACTTTCTTTCTAAAGAACTGAACTGCAAAAACCAAACCCACGAAGACCATATAAAAATCTTCAAGTCGGATTGCAACATATGTATAATTCACGATTCTAAATGGTAGTTTTGGATAGAGAGGTATTATTATTATAAATGCCACAACCAAAATCTTTAAGATGTACTTATCAAGCCATCCTAGTGATGTTCTTAGCTTCTTCATATGTCGAAATTAAATATGTATTATTAGTTATCTTACCGATCCAAATTGAAATTACTGATTTCAATTGTAACATACCTTTAAGTATCAAAATAGAGAACCGTCCATGGTGTTTTCTGTAAAAGTACAAAAAGCCACGGAAGACTTGGAGAATTGGATATTTTTTGCCTTGGCTTGAACCAGATCCAAGATGAATAAACTCCGCTTCTTGACAAAAATAGGTATTGTAGCCTTGTTTTTTAGCTCTATAAAGTAGATCAATTTCCTCCATATACATAAATATTTTTTCATCAAACCCGCCAATTTTTTGGAAGGTTGATTTTTCTGTCATCAAGCAAGCTCCAGAGACCCAGTCTTTTTGACAATTAACATTCGGTGAACTTCGAGTTAGTCCCCAGTAATCACCTTTCAAAAAAAGTGCTCCAAAAACAACAGGCAATGAATAAAACGGTCCTGTGGAAGATTGAGGAGTATTATCTTTATTGAAGAGTTTTCCACCGCAGAATTTAACATCGTTATTGTTTTCCACCGCAAAAGCATGAAGCTTTTCTATCGCTCCCTTTTTGACAATAATGTCTGAGTTCAAAAACAAAATGTAGTTTCCGGAAGCTTGCCTCACTGCTAAATTATTACCTTTTGAAAATCCGAGATTTACACTGCTTCTGATGAGGCGAAAATTTTCATATTTGTTCTTAAATTCTTCAAGTCTTTGAACTGATCCGTCTGATGAGGCATTATCAAGCACGATAACTTCAAATGATAGAGTATTAAAATCGCAACTTTCATAAATCGAATTAACAGTTTGCAAAGTTAGGGCTAAAGTATTGAAGGAAAGGATTATAATAGAGAGCTTAATATCACTTTTCCTCAGGTTGAGTGAAGTCATAGAATATATTATAATTCATAAATTGCCCACAGGCTGGGTAGCTCAGCGGTTAGAGCAATCGTTTCATAAGCGATAGGTCGAGAGTTCGATTCTCTCCTCAGCCACATGTTATTCTCATTTTCGGGAATTGTAAAAAAACACCTTCGGCGTGGGACCATGCTTGGATTTCCGACTGCCAATATTGAAGTAGAGCCAGAAACCCCTGAGGGAATTTTTGTAGGATTTGCTAACGTTGACAGCAGACGCTTTCAGTCGCTTATCTTTGTAGGGAAGCCCCTTACTTTTGACGAACAGGATAAAAAGGCCGAGGTATATTTGCTTGATTTTGACGATAATTTATATAATAAAAAATTGGAAATAAATGTACTATTCAAATTACGTGAAAATATTAAATTCTCAAGTAAGGACACACTCGTGGCACAAATAAAAGAAGATGAGCGACAAGCGCGAGATTATTTTAGTAATTTTAGTAAAATGGAATTATGAACTACACTAAAGGAAGGGAAATTGAAAACGGTATTTATAAAACAACCATCGACGGACTTTACTATATTGACCGATTGAAGCACGAAGATGATCGTGGGTACTTTTCTGAAGTAGCAAGAATTCCTGAACTTGAAGCACTAACCGGAAATCAATTTGTCGTAAAGCAAATCAATCATGCACGATCAAGCTTATATGTTGCTCGAGGCATTCACGCTGAAGGATGGAATAAATATATTTTTATAACGCGCGGATCTTGTTTTTGTGCGCTTGCAGATTTGCGCAAAGACTCGCCTACTTTTAAAA
>PCVM01000056.1:188-356 GCA_002796045.1 Candidatus Roizmanbacteria bacterium CG11_big_fil_rev_8_21_14_0_20_36_8 | reverse complement strand
GTTGCGGGATTGAATGGATCATTGTTCGTTCCAATAGGAGTTGGGAATTCTTACGTTGTGACAGAAGGGCCGATGGATTACGTCTATTTTGTTGACAGATTGTATAAAGATCGGGATAAATCAGGAGATGCGGCAATTTCGTTATTTGACCCCGACTTAAATATCGAC
>PCVM01000056.1:0-147 GCA_002796045.1 Candidatus Roizmanbacteria bacterium CG11_big_fil_rev_8_21_14_0_20_36_8 | reverse complement strand
TAAAAACTGCATAAATATATCCTCTTACTTTTCACCCGCTCGATAGGGCTTTTTGTTTATAGTTAACCTATGTCAGTCGAAAAGCTTGTCCTATTTCAAAAGTCCTATGATTTTCTTCTCTGGCTCTATCCACTTGTGAGCAGGCTC
>PCVM01000110.1 GCA_002796045.1 Candidatus Roizmanbacteria bacterium CG11_big_fil_rev_8_21_14_0_20_36_8 | reverse complement strand
ATGCAATGGGCGCTGAATTTAACAAAAGGTGATGAGAAAACAAAGATAGTTTCAAAAACCAAAAATACTTCCCCAAAAGCCTCATGATTATCCTTATTTAAAAATAAAAATTTGGATTAAAGTTTTTCGATCTATATAGTACAATTGTTTATGCGAAATCTGAAATATATTTTTGTTTCAGGAGGAGTGATCTCCGGTATCGGAAAAGGAGTCACGACAGCCTCGATCGCTCTTCTTTTAAAAAAAGCGGGGTATAGAGTTACACCCCTAAAATTCGAAAACTACTTAAATATTGATGCCGGAACTATAAATCCGATTGAACACGGTGATCCTTTTTTATGTGAAGACGGAACAGAGGCGGATATGGATATGGGTACTTACGAAAAATTTATGGATGAAGATATGGGTAAGGAAAACTTTGTTACCATGGGCAAAATTTATCAGACCGTCATCGATCGAGAGCGCAGATTTGAATATAAAGGAGAAGATGTCGAGGCAATTCCTCATATTACTGATGAAATAATAGATAGAATCCATATTGCAGCAAAGAAGAATAAAGCTGAAATTGTAATCATTGAACTTGGCGGGACAGCTGGAGAGTATCAAAATATTTTTTATTACGAAGCTGCTAGAATACTTACTCTTCGAAAACCAGACGACGTCATTCATATTCATGTCAGTTACGTCCCAACTCCAAATCATCTCGGTGAACCGAAAACGAAACCTACACAACTCTCTGTTCGTACATTAAATTCAATGGGTATTCAGCCTGATTTTATTGTCGCAAGATCTAATAAGCCACTTGATAAGAGGCGAAAAGATCGATTTGCTTTGTTTTGTAATATTCATCCAGTTGATATAATTTCAAATCCTGATCTCGATACCATATACGAGCTTCCAATGACCCTTCATGATCAGGAAATAGATAAGCGTATAATGGAAAAGCTTTCACTGGATGTCCGTGAACCCGATCTCAAAGAATGGTCAACATTGATTAAAAGAATCAATGCTCCAAAAAAGAAGACCATAGAGATTGCAATTATAGGAAAATATTTTGGAACAGGGGATTATCAATTGAAGGATTCATACGCAGCACTTTTTGATGCGATCGATCATGCCAAATGGGAGGTGGGAGTTGAAGTGAAAACCAAGTGGATCAACTCTGAGCTCCTAGAATTTAAAGGAAAAAATAAGGAACAAATCGATATTGAAATAAAAAAAATTATTGGAACTCCAGATGGAATAATTGTGCCTATTGGTTGGGGTAAGCGAGGTGCTGAAGGAATGATTGCTGCTGCAAATTATGCACGAGATGCAAAGATTCCATATCTTGGACTATGTTATGGAATGCAGCTTGCATGCGTTGCATTTGCTCGCGGAGTAATAGGCCTTAAAGATGCAAATTCAACAGAAATTAATCCAAAAACAAAAAATCCTGTAATTCACATGATTCATTCGCAAAAAGCATTAATGGAACGTCGTGCTTATGGTGGAACTATGAGATTGGGATCATGGGAAGCAAAAATTAAGAAAAACAGTAGAGCTCATGACATGTATTCAAAGTATGGAAATATTTCTAAAAACGACATAACCTCTGAAAGACATAGGCATAGATATGAATTTAATAATAAATACGCTTTAGATTTTGAAAAAAAAGGCCTAATAATCTCTGGTAGATCAGTAGTTGAGAATCTGGTCGAAATAGTTGAAATGCCACGTGACTTTCATCCTTTTTATGTTGGTACTCAGGGTCATCCGGAATATAAGAGTAGACCTACAAAACCTCATCCGATTTTTATTTCATTTATTGAAGCTTCGTCTAGGTAATGAGGCTAATATTCTTTTGGAATTATTACCTACTTACTGTATAATACTAAATCTATGGCAAACTCAGTGATACAAAAAGACATCAGACTTTCAATAGGCGATACCGTTGTTGTAAATTACAAGATCAAGGAAGCAAACGACAAAGTTCGTATTCAGCAATTTGCTGGAGTAGTGATCAAAATACGAGGTGCATCTGAAGAATCAAGAAACATCACAGTCCGCAAAGTATCAAAGAGTGGTATTGGAGTAGAAAGAATTTTCCCACTTATCTCTCCATTTATAGAGTCAATTTCAATGACAAAGCCTTCAACGTTTGGCAAAGCTCGAGCTTACTTTGTAAGAGATCTTTCTGCTAAAAAGACAAGACAAAAACTTTACAGGAACAAATAATCTACGTTTTTATTTTTCTACTCTATTTGAGACTTTATTTTATATATGTAATTATGTATAATTAATATGATGTATGAAAATAAAGTTGTTGGTTCACTCGGTGAGAGATATGCAGCCGAATATTTGGTAAAAAAAAACTTTAAAATAATTGAGTTAAATCCAAATTCGAGATGGGGAGAGCTTGATATTGTCGCAGAGAAAAACAATATTATTTACTTTATTGAAGTAAAAACAAGAAAAGACATTCGCCATGGAAGACCTTACGAAGGGGTAACGCGCACAAAGATTCAACACCTTAGACGAACAATCGCACATTATATTTTATCGCATAAAACGTTACAAAATCGGAAGTTTCAGCTGGATGTCATCGGAATATTACTTGATCAGCACGATGTAGTATCGGAACTTAGGCATTATGAAAATTTGGAGATGAAAATGTGATTTATTTTAAAACATGAACATTCTGTTAGTGCTAAAGTGTTTATAGCCAGATCTTAAAATGTTAGAAAATTACAAGTAAGAGGTAAACCATAAACTACTTAATACATTTCGATGACATTAATGCCAGACATGATAAAAAGGATGTACATGAAAAAATAACAAAGCATTGAAGTGCAACATGCTGGTGGTATCATTTATCCAATGCATATATTTTAGTAACTTCTGTTTCACCTGCAGGTATAACAAACTCTCTTGCTAAATGGTATCCAGGAATGTTGTTTTTGTTTATCAAAATAGACCCAGACGACGTCAGTAGAGTATCACTTAAGGAAGCCTTAGATTGGTTAAGAGATAAAGGCCGTCAAATTATAAGAATAAAAAAAACGACTTTATTCTAAATACTGCAAACAAAATATATCTCTTAAGATGAATAAAAATTTAAGTTGACATTTACCCACTCTTACTGATATATTTTAATATATGTTCAATCGTTCATATATTAATGGTCATAAAGGTCATCCTCACTATATAGCTAACTCAAAAATAGCTTCTCTGAAAAAGAACGTTTCTTTTTCTTCAGAAGAAGAAGATATTGTTAGTGTGATTAGAAGTCTTTCCGACCCAACAAAACTTAAGATCTTTATTGTTTTACATAAAGTAGACGAAATTGTAGTCTCAGATTTAGCAATTATCTTAGATCTTTCTCAATCTGCAATTTCTCATGCCTTAGCTGATCTGAAAAAACTTGGATTGGTGAAATGTCAGAGATGCGGACAACTTACTTGTTATTCTCTTGCTGATACTACTAAGAAAGACAAATTTCTAGAATTTTTTACTAAATTCTTATAACTGCCATTATGAAATCTTTCAATATTCTTATCACAGCTTCGTTAATTTTAATCGTAGCAGGATTTGTTTTCTTCAAAGACGGTTTTAAGGGCGCGCAAAATACTGCTGCTGAAACATCTGATTCCCCGAAACTATTAATGGATGTAATGAGTTATACAGATTATTCATCAGCAGCTTTAAACAACGCACAATTAAAGGGCACTTCTGTCATATTTTTTGCTGCAACAACCTGGTGTCAAACCTGCTCTGAACTTGAAAAGGAAATTATAGAAAGAATAGATGAAGTTCCAAGTAACATAACTATTCTTAAGGTTGACTATGATAATGATAAAGAAATGAACGCAAAGTGGGGAGTAACAAGTCAGCATACTCTGATCGTTTTAGATGAAAATGGTCAAGAAGTAAAACGCTGGATTGGCGGAGGTTTAGATACTTTATTTCAGCAAATTAACGAAATATAAATATGTTACTGCTTATACCTATTGCCTTTATATCTGGAATATTGACTATTTTTTCCCCCTGTGTACTGCCGATATTGCCAATTATTCTTGCCAGTGGAATTGATGGCAATACCAAAAGAATTAAAGGAACTATCTTTGGACTAGTTTTTAGCTTTACTATCACTTCACTACTTTTAGCTACTTTTGTTCGGGTCCTAGGCATCCCCGCAGATACTGTTCGACTATTTGCAATAGCTTTACTTGTTGTATTTGGGATTAGTTTAGTTTTTCCATCACTCTGGCAGACAGTGCAAATCACCATTGAGAAATACTGGCATTTTCAACCAAAAAAACGTGAAGATGGATTTGTTGGCGGTTTTCTAACAGGTGTTAGCTTGGGCATAGTCTGGACTCCTTGTATTGGTCCTGTTTTAGCCGCAGTTGCTACTCTTGCAGCAGTTAGCTCGTTTTCTTTCTCTACAGTACTCATTGCACTTGCATATGCCATAGGAACCAGTATTCCTTTGTATTACATTGCAAAAGGTGGTAGCAATTTTTCAAGAAAACTAGATTTCGTAAAAAAAGAAAATCATAAGATTAGACAAATATTTGGGCTCATCGTTCTTGCTTCGGCATTATTTATTTGGACAGGTGCAGATAGAGCGTTACAAGCTTGGACATTATCCAATCTGCCAGTAAGCTGGGTGCAGTTACCCGCAACTTTTGAAAAACAATTGAATATGGATTCTCAATTACAAATTTTACAGAAGAAAAAAACTGTGAATAAAGCAAACTCAGGAGAAGTTGCCGTGAAAAACGTTGATTTACAGAATGACTTTATTGGAGCAAAAATACAAAAGGAGGATTTTCTACAAGGATGTTTCGGTAAGGACTGCATTCCTTCAATTGATAACCCTATATTTGAAGCAGCAATACAAGCAGATAAATGGCTACAGCCTAATGATCGAGTGTTTGCAATAAATTATGGTGGAATTTTGAAAGCATACCCTCAACGGATAATGAACTGGCACGAAATTGTAAATGACGAAATAAATGGCGCTCCTGTAGCTGTAACATTTTGTCCACTATGTGGATCTGCACTTGCATTTGAACGAACGGTAGATGGAATTATTACAGAATTTGGCGTATCTGGAATGTTGCATAATAGTGATCTGGTTATGTACGATAGATACGAAGGAAATCTTTGGCAGCAAATAACTGGTGAAGCAATCGTTGGTTTTGCCGCAAGAAGAAATGAGAAGTTAAAACAAGTTCCTATTGTTACCACTACCTGGAAAGAATGGAAAAAAAAACATCCTGAAACAGAAGTTCTTTCATTAGATACTGGTTTT
>PCVM01000111.1:4613-5320 GCA_002796045.1 Candidatus Roizmanbacteria bacterium CG11_big_fil_rev_8_21_14_0_20_36_8 | reverse complement strand
TTCTATTTTTTATACTTTTAACAACATCTTGTTCTATCTCAAAATATTCTTTTTCCATCTTATGTTCTTCTATCTGCTCACTGCTGACAGGTTTAAATGTCCCATACCCTACGTGAAGCGTGACATATTCTATGCTCGCTTCTTTTTTAGCGATATCCGCTAAAAGCTGCTTTGTAAAATGAAGTCCTGCTGTAGGCGCTGCCACAGCCCCTCTCTTAACCGCATATACTGTCTGATATCTCTCTGAATCAAAATCAGTTGCTTCTCGTTTTATATACGGCGGCAAGGGCATCTCGCCTAATTTATCCAACGCCTTTTCTAAATTGCCATTACAATCAAATCTCAAAAATCTCCTGCCATTTTCTATCCTGATAATCTCGGCATTCAATTCTCCGCTGCCAAATATAATCCTGACCCCTACATTGCACCCCCTGGCTGGCTTCAATAAAACCTCATATTCGCCTTTTGCCCCTGACCCTTCGCCGGCATTTAATACCAAAGCCTCTACCTTCCCGCCGGTCTCTTTCCTGCCAATTATTTGCGCCGGCAAAACTTTTGTATTGTTTAATATCACTAGATCGCCTGGATTGAAATATTCTATTATATCTTTAAAAACTCCGTGCTCGATTTCTCCTGTATCTTTATGTAAAACTAAAAGCCTTGATTCATCCCGTTTTTCAGCGGGATACTGGGCAATCAATTCCTTC
>PCVM01000111.1:0-4596 GCA_002796045.1 Candidatus Roizmanbacteria bacterium CG11_big_fil_rev_8_21_14_0_20_36_8 | reverse complement strand
ATCAGATAAAAATTGGAGATAAGCTATTAAGTCTTTAACTTCGGGTTGTTTGAAGAGTGTCCCAGGGCCCAAAAATTGATAGGGAATACCTTTACGTTTTAGAGCTGAAATTATTAACTCGCTATGATTATTTGCCCTCACAAGGACTGCGCAGTCCTTAAATTCATAATCATTTTTTGTTTTAAGTTCCAAAATTTTGTCTGCTATCCAATCAGATTCATCATCACTGGTATTGAATAACTCGAAATTGACAGCATTGAGTATATTTTTAGAGTGACTTTTTAGCTCTTTAGAGATCCCAAGTTTGGACTCAAGAGTATCAGGATTGTTATTTTGAATCAACGCATAAGCGTGATCGAGGAGGGTTTGATTTGAACGATAGTTATCCTGAAGAGATATTTGTTTTGCTTTTTTGTAGTCATCCATAAAGGTAAGGATATTAGAGATGGAGGCTCCACGGAATTTATATATAGCTTGTGAATCGTCGCCTACTACAGTCAAATTTGGATTTGATTTCGGTGGGCAGAGAAGTTTTATAAGTTCGTATTGAGCGATATTTGTATCTTGAAATTCATCTACCATGAGGTACTTGAATTTATATTGATAGGATTTAAGAACCTTTGGTCGTTTTCGAAAAAGTTCATTTAGGTAATATATTAGATCTCCAAAATCCATTACATCATTTTTAATTTTTAATTTTTGATAAGTCGAGTATGCATTTGATAATTCAAAAAGTTCATTATTGTTAGGCTGTTGTTTTACCCATTTTGCATACTCAATGGGCGGGATGTCCTCATCTTGGAGACGGGAGAAATGTTGAAGGAGGCCTCCAATGAATTTATTTGGATTGCTAATTGGTCGAAAATGTTTTAGCTTTATTTCGAAAAGATGCTGTTTCAAAAATAACTGAGACTGTGCCTGAGTCATAAGATTGTACGAAGGATTTAGTCCGATTTGGTGAATGTCATTTCGAAGAATCTCATCTGCGAATGCATGAAAGGTCGAGATCCACATTTGAAAATATCCATAAGGCATAGCCCGATCAACACGCTCTTCCATCTCATATGCTGCTTTTTCAGTAAAAGTTAGACATGCGATCTCGTCAGTTCTTGCAAAATCTTCTTTAACAATGTGTTTGATTTTTTCGACGAGAGTCGTAGTTTTGCCCGTTCCCGCTCCAGCAACAATCAGAAGAGGACCCTTAATATATTCTATTGATTGTTTCTGACTAATATTTAAAAAAATTTCATCGGTTGCCATAGACAACATATTGTAGCACTTGTCTGGAAAGGGCACGCATGCAATTAAACAAGTTATGGTAGATTCAAAATGAATTTGATCCATTCTCAAGGCTTGAAAATTTAGGAGAATTAGTATCTCCATCGGGGATGGTTATTTTATAGGGGAATAAAGCGGTGGTTCCTTCGCAAAGCTCCGGAAAAGCCTATTTAAACAATCTTCAAAATAAAGTATAATACCGGTATAAAAACAATAATTTATGCCAAAAATTAAGGATATTCCTAAAATTGACAGACCTAGAGAAAAATTCCTCAAAAAAGGTCCGGAAGCACTCTCAAAAAGTGATCTTTTAGCTATCTTACTTGGTAGCGGAATCAAAGGAAAGAATGTTCAAAAATTATCACAGCAAATCATCAAGAAATTTGGAATGGATTTTTTGAATATTACGGTTGATGATTTACAAAAAGTTTCTGGAATTGGGCAAGCAAAAGCATTGCAAATTGCGTCAGCAATTTCACTTGTTAAAAGATTTTATAAAGAAAATAATAGCAATGAGATTACTATTAAAAACTCCAAAGATGTTTTTGCTTTAACATACGACTTAAGAGAAAAAAAGAAAGAACACCTTATTTGCCTTTACATGAACGCACGGAATGTCTTGCTCAGAAAAGAAACTGTGAGCGTTGGACTACTTGATAAAACACTATTACATCCAAGAGAGATTTTTTATCCCGCAATCGAACTTAATGCGGCAAGTGTAATTTTGATTCATAATCACCCTTCAGGTGATTCTTCTCCAAGCGAAAAAGATACCCAAATCGTGAATAAAATAGCCAATGCAGGAGAAATAATGGGAATCCCAGTTATTGATTTCATCATTGTTTCATCAAGTGGAAATTATAGTTTTTTTGATAAGTTAAAAAAACAAAACAAAAGTTTCGATTATGTAGCAGATGGAGAGCAGGCAATGCTTTTTGAATATTTAGAAACAGAAAGACCTGCCTACGAAGCGAGTATTGATGAACAAGGATTTCAGGAAAGTCCTCTGAAAACACCAAAAAAACAACTAAAGGTAAAGAAAGAAATGAGAGAGTTGATAAATAAAGTTCATTGCGGAGATTGTCTAGAAGTTATGGAACAAATTCCGAGCAAATCTATTGATATGATTTTATGTGATTTGCCGTACGGTACAACTCAAAATAAATGGGATAGCATAATTCCATTAGATAAGTTATGGAACCAATACGAAAGAATTATAAAAGATAACGGCGCAATAGTCTTAACTGCCCAAGGTGTTTTCACTGCAAAATTGACATTGAGTAATGAAAGACTTTTTAAATATAAAATTGTTTGGGAAAAATCAAAATCTACCAATTTTTTAAATGCAAGGAGACAACCCTTAAGAAAACATGAGGATATTTGTGTTTTTTACAAAAGACAACCCATCTACAACCCACAAATGAGGAAAGGTGAAGCCTACAATAAAGGAATTAGAAAAGATCAATTAACAGGAAGTTACGGAGATTTTAAGCCCGTTGAAGTTAAAAGTAATGGTGGAAGATATCCAATTGATGTAATTTATTTTAAAACAGCTGAAAGCGAGGGCTCTGTTTATCATCCTACACAAAAGCCAGTAGCACTTGGTCAATATTTAATAAGAACTTTCACGAAGCAAGGAGATGTTGTTTTAGATAATACCTGCGGAAGTGGCAGTTTTCTTGTTTCTGCGGTTTTAGAAGATAGAAATTTTATTGGAATTGAAAAAAATTCTGATGTGCATTTATTTAAAAACAAGAAAATTGACTACATAAAAATTTGTGAAGAAAGGATAAATAACGCAAGGAAAACTTTCAAACCTAATTTATAGAACATGACAAAAATTACTTACAATGAAAGAAGTTGGGCAATAGATATTATTACAGAAATAAATCTATTTACATCAAAAAATGATAAGACTATTTATCGTGCGGGTGGTGAGACTACGATAAATACAGGAGAAAAAAGATTGTTTCCTGATGTTCTTTTGTACGGAAAGAATAGTGAAATAATTATGGGGTGGGAATTAAAAATGCCAGATACTTCAATTACAGATACTGAGTTTATAGAAAATGCAAAATTAAAAGCCAACATTCTTGGGTTGAATAGTTTTATTCTTTGGAATGTTGGGATAGCCGTTTTATATATAAAAAAAGAAAAATATTTTACTCCAGTTAAAACATGGGATTCTTTAATAACTCTAGTCACAAAAAGAAATCAAGTTGAAGACCTCAAAAATGAATGGAAAAAAATTCTTCATCAGATTTTGAAAGATTTAAATAGTTTTTTTGATAACGGAGAAATAGAGAAAAAAACTTTTGTAGAATCCTTTAAGGATAGTGCGATTATTGATTTTATACTAAGAAATAACAAAGTGGTTGCCAGAAGTTTACAAAAATCAGCCACAAAAAACGCAAAATTTCTTGCAGAAGCAAATATTTGGTGGAGAATTGCAAAACTAGATTATCCTAAACAAGGGCAGTGGGAAGTTTTATCAAAAATTATTCTTGTGAATTGGCTAAATAAATTCTTATTTGCTCATATCCTCATTGCATTTTTTGACCCAGCAAAAAAAGTAGAAACTATCAAGATGGAAACATCACTTGATGATGCAATAAATATTTTTAAAGAAATTTCAAAAGAGTGTAATTTTTGGAATATTTTTCAGCCACAACTTGGAGAGAAGTACTTAGACGACCAAACATGGTCTGAAATAAAACAATTTAATATTTTATTAAATGATATTGAATTATCATCAATTGGTCAGGAGTTATTGCAAGATTTGTTACAAAGTATAATTTATTCTTCAAAAAGAAAAATTGCTGGACAATATTCAACCCCTATGTTTTTGGCAAGATTTTTAACAAGTCTCACAATGTTAAATAAGGAGTTATTGGTACATGACCCTTGTTGTGGAACGGGAACAATTGCAAAAGCTGCTTATGATTTAAAAAAAGAATTTGGAATAAATTCTAAAGAAGCTATCAAATCAATTTATTGTAGTGATAAAGTTGCTTTTCCTTTACAAATTGCAACATTAGCCTTAACGGATCCTCAAAATATCGGTGAAATTATCCAGATATATAAAGGGGACTGCACAAAAATAAATATTGGAAGTGATATTAATCTTAAAGATCCATATTCAGGGAAAAACATTAAAAAAGAGTACAAAGGAGTTGATTATATAACTTCAAATCTACCTTTTATACAGCAAGAAGATTTAAATATTTTAAATCCAAATATAAGAGAAGAAACAGAAAATATTATTTTTAAATACACTGAAGAAAGAATATCTTTTTCAAAAAGTGATCTATATTCTTA
>PCVM01000074.1:4792-5181 GCA_002796045.1 Candidatus Roizmanbacteria bacterium CG11_big_fil_rev_8_21_14_0_20_36_8 | reverse complement strand
CTATACTCAAGGTTAATTGAAGGAGAGTTTCCACCTTACGAACGCGTGGTACCAGAAGAAAAAAAAACTGTTGTAAAAGTCAGAAAAGACGACCTTATGAGGAATACAAAATTGATTTCAATTTTCGCACGCGATTTTTCCAACGTAGTTCTTTATAATTTCACGTCAGAAGGATTGATTCTTTCCCCAAAAAAAGAGGCAAACGAAGACAACACAACTAAACAAGAGATTCAAATAGAAGGCCCAGACATAAAAGTTGCTTTTAATTACAGATATGTAATAGACTTCCTTAATAATATATCGACTGAAGAGGTGGTAGTAGAACTTCTTAGGCCAGACGCACCGGTGCTTTTTAAGTCTCCAAAAGATGACACGTTTTTTCACATAAT
>PCVM01000074.1:0-4742 GCA_002796045.1 Candidatus Roizmanbacteria bacterium CG11_big_fil_rev_8_21_14_0_20_36_8 | reverse complement strand
AAGGAAATCAATCTATGTTAATATAACAGTATGAAAGGTGAAGGAATTAATATAAACATAAGCCCAAAAACGATTGCCTTATTTACACTTATTCCACTAGGTTTATATTTTCTCTGGTTTGTTCGCGACCTTCTTTTTTCACTACTTATCGCATTTATTTTAATGAGCGCTATGAGGCCAGCCGTTGTTGCCTTAGTCAAATATAAGATTCCAAGAGCCTTGGCGGTAGTTTTGGTTTATTTAGGATTTATCCTATTTTTTGCTCTTATAATCTCAATTATTATTCCACCAATAATTCTTGAAGGAAATAATCTTTTGAAAAACCTTCCCTCAATAGTTGAGGATCTTATCCCAAACATTGAGAATTATGTGAATTTAAACGATCTTGGACAATATGCTCCAAATGTTACTAATAATATTTTTGGGTTTATTACCGTTGTTTTTTCAAACACACTTTTTCTTATGACAACGCTTTTTTTTGGGGTTTATTTTCTTCTTGAAGAAAACCTCGTTGACCGATTTATCCATCGATATATTAAAAAACAAGATGCCGATAAGCTGTCGGAAACGCTTTCAAGGGCCGAACACAGAATGTCTAGATGGTTTTGGGGAGAAGCAACGCTAATGACGGTTGTCGGCGTACTCACTTACATCGGTCTTACAGCGCTTGGAATTCGTTACGCACTGCCACTTGCGGTGTTGGCAGGATTACTTGAGGTGGTTCCAAATATTGGGCCAATATTCTCAGCTATACCAGCCGTCATCATAGGGCTCAGCCAATCTTATTTTATTGGATTTTCATCAGTAATCCTATATATCGTCGTTCAACAACTAGAAAATAATTTAATTGTTCCGATAATTATGAAGCGCGCTGTTGGCTTAAATCCAATAATGACACTTCTCGCACTTCTCATTGGCGGACGTGTAGGAGGGATACTTGGCGTACTTTTAGCAATACCAATACTTCTTATTATTGAAACAATAATGCAGTCTTATGCGCCATCTGGGGCGGTTAAACCGCGTTTATTATACGGTAAAAAACTAAATGAAAATAGGAATCATCTCTGACACTCACGACCAAATAAAAACTATTAAAAAAGCAGTGAATTTATTAAATGAAGAAAAAGTAGAACTTGTTTTTCATTGTGGCGATTGGGTCTCCCCCTTTAGTCTCTTCTACTACAAAGATTTAAAATGTCCCATAAAAGGAATTTTTGGCAATAATGACGGTGATAAATTTCGACATATTGAGCGAGCCAAATTGTACGGCGTCGACGTAGCTTACGAAGATCGATTTATTTCTACAGAAGTTGATGGAAGAAAAATTGCCATATTTCACGGCGATTATGAAGAAATTATTGACGCGCTATTGAAATCTCAAATGTACGACGCCGTTTTCTACGGACATAACCATATTAAAAAAATTAAAACCATTGGAAAAACACTTTCAGTAAATCCTGGTACTTTTATGCCCGAAACAGCTCCAGATGTGAAGGGTGCAAGTTTTGCAATTTATGATAGCTCTTGTAATACAGCCCAGCTAGTAGATCTATAAATGTATGAAAATATCAGGATTTAAAGACACCCTTGATTGGTATCGGAAAAATATACAAAGCTATACAAAAGGGTATTATAAATACAAAAAACAACAAAACGAAGGAGAGGTATATGAGTTTTCAAAATTTCTTTCAAAAGGAGCCAAAGTATTAGACGCAGGATGTGCTGCGGGACGAGATAGTAAATATCTTGCTGAAGAAGGACTTAATGTTGTGGGTATAGACTTGATTCAAGAATTTGTAGACTTGGCTCGAAAACATGAACCAAGGGCGGAATTTATCCAAGGAAGCTTTCTTGAGCTTCCATTTCAACAAAACTCATTTGATGGAATATGGGCAAACGCATCCCTTCTCCACTTTGAAACCGTTGAAGAAGTAGAAAAATCACTAGCCCAATTTTACAAAGTGATAAAAAATGGCGGAATTTTACACGTAAAGGTCAAAGCGCAAAAAGGCGCAGAAAAATTTGTAATAATTAAGGACAAGCTTTCAAAACATGATAGATTTTTTCAACTCTTTACTCTTGAAGAAATAAAAAAACTCGTTACAAAAGCGGGGTTTGAAATAATAAAGCTCGAACAATACGATGAAACTAAAAAGTTTGGAAAAGTTGGTAGAAAAGGACTTGAATGGATTTGGTGCTTGGCGAGAAAAAGATAGCCTACTTATACACAACACCTCTGTGACCCGCAGTTATAACAAAGATTGTTTTATCCCTCTCATTAATATTATAGATAATTCTATAAACTCCTACACGATATGAAAATCTTCCCGTTAGTTCGCGCGTTAATGGTTTACCAAGATAAGGATTGTCTTTTAATTCTTCGTAAATAGCATTAAGAACATTTTTATGTCGTATTGAAAGGTTCTTTAGCTCTTGCTTAGCTTTGGCTGTTATTTTTATCTTGTATACCATTAAGTCCGAGTTCTTTTTTAACATCTTCCCAATCGTAATATCTCCCAGCCTTAATATCTTCTTCCCCTTCTCGTATTGCCGCCACAAGTGTGGGATCGGCCATTATCTCCATGGTCTCTTTCCATGAATCATATTCGGCAGCGGAAATTAACACCGCAGCAGGTGAGCCATTAACAGTGATGACATATTCGTCGAGCTTATTTTTTGCGGCATTTACTAAGTTTGTAAGATTTTTACGCGCTTCTGTAATTGGTAGTGTTTGTATCATATATCCAATATTACAGAATTATGCACAGATTGTCAAATTAAATTTAATCACCCCTCTAAAATCTTCTTCACCTCTGTTTTATAAAGCTCAACATGTGGCTGGTCGAAAGCATTTACATTAAAAAGTTTTCCTAAATACATCATCTCAATCATTTTAAACTGCATGAAAGCGGCAATTTCAGCAATATTTATTGAGCTAAACACAATTTCCATAAAAGGAATGCCCTGCTTTGCGTAAGCAAGTTTTGTTCCTTCTATAATAGCCTTAATAATCAACAAAATTTTCTTCCCTTCGATCATATCAATCAATCCTAACAATGTATTTTCTGGCACTAATATTTCCTCACCCCCCGCCTCAGAATAAATAAATGTCGTGGTTTTGTCTTTGGGACCGCCCAAATATAACTGGCCCACTGAGTGTAAATCAGTTGAGCCGACAGAAACTGTAGGTGTTATCCCCTTATTGTCTTTACCAATACTCTCCCCCATGAGTTGCCGATACCACTTTCCCAAAGACTCAAGTTCTGGAGCGAAAATAAAATTATCATTAATACTTTTCCCTTGTTGTGATTGTGTAAATAATATACTTGCCGATACTAATGAAGGGTTTTCAAATCCTTGTGAATTAACGCACATATCCCGCATATTTGCCGCACTGCTTGTTAATTTTTTAATATTTACCCCCAATAGCGCAAGGGGGAATAAGCCAACAGCCGAAAAGATAGAGTAGCGACCCCCAACACTACTTGGAAGATTTAGTACGCTAATGTTTTTTATATTTCCAACTTCGTGTAATTTCGACCCTTCGTTTGTTGTAAATACAACACGGCTGGCGATTGTGGAGAAGCGATCTTTTAACATCTCAAAAACCACCTCGAAGTTTGCCATGGTTTCAGTCGTGCTCCCAGACTTACTTATTACGTTTATTAATACTTCATCAGGGCTCGAAACGGTCGAAAGTAGAATTTTTAAATTAGACAAAACACTAGCAACTTGTGTATCTAGAAAAATCATTTTAGGAAATCTGTCAGCACGTAGGGTATCAAAATATCCATAAAGGGCGTCGTAAATTGCTTTTGTGCCCAAATTTGATCCACCAATTCCAACCACGATTATATATTTCAAGTTTGTGCTTTTCTTTTTTTCAACCATTTCTAAGATGTTTTCAAGAAGTTTTTTATCTGATGGAAGATTGATCGAGGCCTCATCAGCTTCATATCCACCAATACTTATTACATCTTGAAGATGAGATTGATAAGTTTCTAAAAAATCCATTTGTTTTATTAATTCTTTTTCATCAATTTGAGAGCTTCTCTTGTATAAAAATTTCATAATTATAGTGATTTATAACAACTAGTATTAAATTTACCAAACTTTTAATCAATAAATGTTTTTAAAACTACAGACGGCAATCCAGCATTCTCAATTACATAATTGCTTACCTCTCGAGGAATAAATAAAGAGTGCCCAGCAGTCGCCCTTACTGAAACTCCACCCGCTTTAACATTCACAGCCCCATCACGAACATATAAGTGATCAAATTCCTCACCTGTTTCAACGCTAACTTTATTGGAAATTTCTAGAATATCAACGGAATAAAATGGGGTACGAAATAATTGTTGACCAATTTTTGATTTTTTCAAAGACTCGTAGGAGTTGTGAATTGGATTTGTATCAATGTGTTTAAAGTAGTCTTCAATTTGAATAACCCTTATTGAGCCGTCATCTTGTATTTTCCCTTGATCAAAAGATCTGATTGTTGCTACGTCATCCATTGCTTCAAGTTGCACTTCAAAGACAATATTTCCAGTAAAACCTTCTATTTTCTTATCTTCCCACGAATGATGTACGGCGCCCTCTGATAAATCAATTAACTCATATTTTTTTGTTTCATAAAGATTTACATACTGCCATGGATTGATTTTTCTGATAAATTCAGAAGCTTTTTTCCGCGCCTTATTTAATGAAATTTTTGACGATTGAACGCCCATGCTTAACTCCTT
>PCVM01000029.1:269-5230 GCA_002796045.1 Candidatus Roizmanbacteria bacterium CG11_big_fil_rev_8_21_14_0_20_36_8 | reverse complement strand
GACTGAATCATATTGTATGCTGCTCCAGAGATGTCTTTAGGATTAATAAAACTAATTACTCTCATTTTTTGGTAATCCTGCATTCCAAACCAAAACAAAGGTAGAAGTAATAATACTAAACTTACAGCAATAATTATCTGCTTTCTAGGAATGGCAGAATGTAATACCATTACTCCTAATATAATTATAATTATTAACGCAGTTCCTAGATCCGGTTGTTTGAGAATGATCAAAGTAGGAATGATAGTTGTGATCAATACTTTTAAAAATAAAGTTTGAGTTTCAAATATTGTTGTTGATCGAGAAAATAATTTAGCTAAAAAAACAATAATAAAAATTTTGAAAATCTCCGACGTCTGAAGTTGAAAAAAATATAAATTTAACCAACGTCTCGCGCCATTTGCTTCAGATCCGAACAAATACGTCGCAATTAAAAGTACTAATAATATTATGTAAAAGAAAAAAGCATTAGTTCGAAAAAAATGTTCATGAACTTGTAGATATTTAATTAAGAAATATAAAATTAAACCGAATAAACCAAAACCTAAAAATGAAAGTACAAGATCTGGACGTACCCCGAATAAATTCAGTACTCCAAATAAATATAGTAGAAATGGAGGTATTAGAAAAAAAAATGGCATAATGTGTTAATCTACTGACTAATCAGCCTTTTCTACCGTCAACTCTTCACCATAAGAAATCTCATCAGCTATAACCTGCTCTCTAATAAAAATTTCATTTTCTTTGAAGGCTTCAGGTATTACTAATTTTATTTTTTCTGACATTGTCATTCCATGTTTTTTTCTTTTGTTCTGGATTTTACGAAGCAAATCTCTTAGCTTTCCTTCATGTGAAAGCTCAGGCGTAAGAACAAGATCGTACTCTGTTTCAATTTCCATCATTCCTTCTATAAATTCTACTTGCTTAACATTTAATTCTGCCTCTATGAGTTTTTTATATGTCTCAAAATTACTTTCAATTTGGAGGGGTGATGTTTTTGGAATAGATATTTTTACCGACGCAAGTGGCTGACGAACCTTAATCTGAGCCTCCTTGCGAACTCTGTGCCCAACCTCAACAGCTTTACGAACAATATGCATATCATCAATAAGATCTTCATCGATATTAATTTCAATCATTGGCCACGATTTAAGATGTACTGATTCTTCTCCAGTTAAATCAGTGAATAACTCTTCACTTATAAATGGCATAAATGGCGACAAAACTATTGAAAACTTTGAAAATATGTACTGAATTGTTTTATAAAAATTAGCACGATCATCAACATCCGCAGTCGGTCCGACACGATCTCGCGACCTTCGAATATACCAAAGTGAAAGATCTTGAACAAATTTCTCAATTGCAACAGATGCGCTTTTTGCATCAAAATTTAACATTGAAGATTTAACCTCGTCAACAGTCTGAGTCAGCCTCATCAAAACCCATTGATCAAGTGATGATAATTTGTCAATATTTGGATTTTCATCGACAAAGAGGGCCTTATCAATTTCAGCATTTGATTTGTAAAATTTGTAAATATTCCAAATTAAAAGATAAAATCGACGTCGAACCTCATTTGCTGTTCCGTATCCGAAAGCAAGATTTTCAGCCGGATTTTGACGAACATACATCCATCTCATTACATCGACTCCAATGTCATCAGCGCCTTCATGGAAAGCTATAGAATTACCCCAACTTTTATGCATCGGTCTTCCGTCCTCCCCTACCAATGTGGCAAATCCAAGGACTTGTTTAAATGGATTTTTATCTTCAATCACTGTAGACATTGCAATCATTGCATAAAACCAATTTTTAAACTGCCCAGGAAAAGATTCCGTGATAAAATCTACAGGAAACCACTTTAACCATTCTTTATAATCTCGTGTAAACAATGGCTCACCTTGATTATTTTTTTTAATTGTTGAAAAAGGCACAATGCCAGCGTCCAGCCATGGATTTCCTACGTCTAAGATCCTAGATATTTCTTTTTTGCATTTGGAACAGGATATTTTTACAGAGTCGATATATGGTTTATGCGGCGTCTTTCCCTGAAACTGCTCCCAACCAGACACGGATCGTTCTTTTAACTCAGACTCAGAACCAATAATTTCAAAAGTTTTACAATCTTCACACTCATAAATTGGCAAAGCCAAACCCCAGTATCGATTCTTTTTGCTGATAAGCCAGTCATGCATGTTTTCGAGCCAATCAAGTTCTCGTTTCAATCCAAATGATGGCATCCATTTTATCTGATTTGCAACTTTTATCATTCTCTCTCGTAGCGTTCTGCTTTTTGGATCTAAATTTGATTTAACATCCATCGCAATATACCACTCGTCTGCGACTTTCCAAACCAACTCAGCCTTGCATCTCCAACAACCTGGATATCGGTGAGTATAAGGATCAATAAGAAATATCCAATTTTCTCCATTGTTTTCTTTTTCTTTTAGTAAATCAAAAATAATCTTTGGATCTCTTTTTGCATTTTTACCTGCCAAATAACCCATATGTGGAAGATAATCAGCGTTATCTGCAATCACTTCAATCATAGGAAGACCAAGTTTTTTCCCTAGTCTAAAATCTTCTACTCCTGCACTTACCGCTGTATGAACTAGTCCTGTACCTTCTGTTGTCAATATTGGAAGAATTAACGGATCGGTTTCAACAACAGTATGAAAAGTTTTTCTATTTTTTTCTGCGACCTCTCTCACCGCTTTTAGATCATCAAATGGGCCTTTGTATCGAATTCCTATCAACTCAGAACCATTTACCACTTTAAGAATTTCTATATAATCTTTTCCAAAAACTCCTTCAACCCTGTCTTTTGCTAGCCAAAAAGTATCGCCAGTCGTACCTCGAACCAGCGCGTACTCAATTTTCTTATCTGCTGCTACTGCGATATTTGCTGGAATTGTCCACGGGGTTGTTGTCCAAACTAGTAAATACTCATTTTCACGATCAACAAGCGGCAATTCAAAATAAATCGAGTCGTGAGTGACTTCTTTATAATCTTCGGTGAGCATCTCATGTTGAGAGATCGCCGTTTCACATCGAGGACACCAAGGAACTGATTCATGACCTTTATATACCCAACCATTTTGGTGACATAGTTTTAAAAAATGCCATATCATGTAGTTGTTGTCAGAATCCATTGTATAGTAAGAGTTATTCCAGTCCATAAAATACCCTAATCTTTTAGATTGATCAGTCTGGATTGCTGAATATTTATAAACACGATCCTTACAAAGCTGTACAAATTTTGCAACAGATGCAATCGGATCACCTTCAACCAAATTCTCAATATCTTTTTTTGATTTGAAACCAAGTTCTTTTTCAACCTCAACTTCCACCCATAAGCCCTGGCAATCGAATCCACTATTAAATCTCTGCTCTGAACCCAAAAGATTGTTAAATTTTTGCCATAAATCTTTGTAAGTTCTCCCCCAAGCATGATGCACTCCCATTGGATTATTAGCAGTGATTGGCCCGTCTTGAAAAGAAAATTTCTTGTCAGCACCATTATTTTTATTTAAATACTTATCGACAATCTTGTTATCATCCCAGTATTTGAGCCACTTGTGCTCCATGTGTACGAAAAATTTAGTGAACTGATTTGTTGTTTGATTATTTGCCATAGGTGATAAAGGTCTATTGTAACAAACACGTGAGATTGAGGCAATTAATTATATTACTGATCCTCCTTCAGGATAAGGGAGGTCTGTGACAATCATTTCCTTCTCAAAAATGCTGGGATGTCGAACTCATCAGAGTCTGTTGAAGTAATTGAAGGTTTTGGTCTATCAATTTTTTTGTCTTCTTCCTCTTCGGGTGGATATAATGAAAATTCTTCTTTATCTACTTCTTCCAGTTCTTTTTCAATTTTTGATTCAATCGCTGGTCTTTGAAACTTGAAAAGTTGAGCATTATTTTCATCAAATCGAGTTGCGATTACTGTAATTTTGATTTGATCAGTTAATTTATCATCAATTGCAGCTCCAAAAATAATATTCGCATCAGGATCAACAACTTTTGAAATCATTGTAGCCGCTTCATCAATTTCACTCATTGAAAGATCTTGACCGCCAACAATATTTATTAGAATTCCCTTGGCACCATCAATAGTCGCATCAAGAAGTGGAGACGAAATTGCTTGTCTTATAGCAGTAATTGCCCGCTTATCTCCGCTTCCAATACCCATTCCCATTATGGCATTTCCAGCATTTTGCATAATTGCACGAACATCTGCAAAATCAACATTTATGAGTCCTGGAAGCGTGATCAGTTCAGCAATACCCTTTACACCCTCATGAAGGACGGAGTCAATTTTTCTAAATGCTTCAATAATGGATGTTTTTTTATCGATTACCTGAAGAACTTTTTGGTTTGGAATCACAATTAAAGTGTCAACATTATCTTTTAACAGATTTATTCCATCACTTGCAGTGTTTTTTCGTGGTAGCCCCTCAAAATCAAATGGTTTTGTTACAACTGCAATTGTTAGCGCACCAGACTGTCGAGCAATTTCAGCTACTATTGGGGCAGCTCCAGTGCCAGTTCCTCCACCTTCACCACAAGTGATAAAAATCATGTCGGCTGTTCCAAACTCATCCTTCAATTTTTCACGAGACTCTTCAGCGGCTTGCCTACCAACCTCAGGATCTCCACCTGAACCAAGTCCTTTTGTCAGTTGATCTCCAATTTGAACTTTTATTTCCGCTTTATTATGAAGCAATGCTTGAGCGTCTGTATTTACAGCTACAAACTCTACGCCTCCGATCCCACCTTCCATAATCATCGAATTGATAGCATTTCCGCCACCTCCGCCCACTCCTACTACTTTGATTTTTGCCGCTTGGCTTCTGGCAATTTTTAGCGTGGCGCTGGGCAGAATTTTTGCGCGCGCGATACAAAAGTTTTTGTTGTTGCGTTATAATTTTGGCGTTCACAATATTATAGTTATC
>PCVM01000029.1:0-251 GCA_002796045.1 Candidatus Roizmanbacteria bacterium CG11_big_fil_rev_8_21_14_0_20_36_8 | reverse complement strand
CAAGAGATAATCGCTGAAATAAAAGATAAATCAGCGCTGGGCTATAATTTGGTCGGGTACTTTCAGGATTTGGACTTAGCGCAAATAAAAGAAACGGTAAAAAACGAGCCAATAGATGATATTATTTTAGCGAATCCTGACTTTTCGCGCGAGCAGGTTTTGGGGTTAATCGACTTTTGCGACGAACGGCGTCTTAATTTTAAATTTGTGCCGAACTTGTTCCAAACTTTAACCATTAATGTTGAATTTGA
>PCVM01000097.1 GCA_002796045.1 Candidatus Roizmanbacteria bacterium CG11_big_fil_rev_8_21_14_0_20_36_8 | reverse complement strand
ATTAACACCTCTTTCTTTGTAATCAATTTATGAATAAATGATTTTATGGAAAAGAAGATATTATTACTGGTTAACGAAATCACAAATAATAATTGAGCAATTACCCAAAGATAAGGCAGGGTTGAACTATATTGATGTGTAACGATTTGAGAATTGACAAATAATGCCAGGAAAGTTGAAAGTATTAGAAATAGTGTTAATTTAATTTTCATTGGGCTTATTTAACGAGTGGTATTTTTATAGATCATAATTTTCGGATGATCATAGACTGTAAATGATTCGTCAGAAGATGAATCATTAATTTCAAATTTCAAACCACCAGTAGGCGGACCAATTTCCCATCTAGGGTATGAAGTAAATTCAGCAATTTTTGTAAAACCAAGTTTATTATTAAAAAGTTTTTGGTAATATTTCGATGTCTTTGGATAACAGCGGGGATAAGTTTTATTACAGTTATCCAAGCGCTGAAGGGGAGTATACAACCTATTTGAAGCGATGACGATATAGTCGATCAGTTTAAGTTTTTCATTTATAACTTTCCATTTTAAATCATCATCTGGTATATCGTATAAAGTCAATTCCTCATATCGAAATCTTTCGCCGTAATAAATTGGTACACGATCATCCCAATGTTCGACCCCGAGAGTCGATCCTGGGGGAATGAATTGATGAATCCAGTCACTTGCTTGAATACGGGTATTTGGAGTTGTGTAAATATTAAGAAACATCAAAGTCCAAAGAATAGTTGAAAGCACAATTGTCCCAGAAAATATAATGAATTTTCTAGCCTTTTTGATATTACTCAGGATATGCTTGCTCAAAATGACATGAGCTATAAAATTGTAAACAACACAGACGCCGTACCCTGCCATGATGGTAAAAAATGGATATAAAGGAAGCATGTACCGCATAAATTTGACAGATGATTTTCCAATAATTACAAAATAAAAAAAATAGAAAAGAAAAAAAATTATGAATGACAAACCTGCCCGTCCAACAGGCGGGTTACGAAATTTTAATGATTTAACAAAATTGACAATTCCAATCAAGAAAAATAAACTTATAATAGGCCCTAAACCCCAAATGAATATATTTTTAAGATAATAAAAATAGGGTAGAGTACCAACGTATTGAAGAGTGTAAGGAAAGATGTATGGATCGGAATTCATTTTAATTTGTTGTAAAACTTCGTTAATAAATTGCTGGTATTTAATAAATGCGTAGGGCATAAAAAGATATGAAAAAAGCGTGGCGAGAACTGCGAATAATAATATCGAAATTAAACTTTGGCCGTAATAATTCGAGCTAAAAAAAGTTTTTTTTGAAATTTTCTTTGGAATTACTAGAGCTAATATAATGATAGGCATAAAAATAATTGCAGTTATTTTTGTTGTAAGAGCCGCCGCAAATGTTATTGATATGAAAAATATGCGCTTGAAGTAATCTCGAGTAAACTCGATAGATTCGCTTCGAGATTTATTAAATAGTAAAAGTAAATAAGCGAGCAATGTTACAAATAGAGTTAGGAAAGTATCAACAATAAAAAAGTGACTATTTTGAATAGGGAAAAAGGCTAATGAATAAAAAAAGGATGACCATAATGCCAGAGACTTTTTTTTAAAAATTAATAACGCTAAATGATAGATGATAAAAATTACAAAAAGGTCACAGATTGTTGAAAGAAGTCTCCCAACAACCAACATCCCATCATATGTTGTGATATTCCATCCTAAAGCCCAATCTAGGAATTGACTAACGCCTGTAAGTAGATAAACTGGGAGACTTCCGTAGTTGAAAAAGTCTGGATCGAGATTTGACCAGAAATTTATTCGATCTGCGACCATAATAAGCATTCTCTCATCGGGATGAAAATGAAAACCCGAGTCCCACATAATAGGAACCAGTCGAAGTATTACTGCAAAAACTAGTATTGAGGGCAGGACAAACCAATTAAAATTACTTTTTTTATGCTTCATTAATATTTCGTATTAATGTTTTAATTGTTTAATGAAATTTACCGCGTCTTTAAGTGACATGAATTTATGAGGATAGGAAATTCCTTTGTCTAAATTATTAGTTATCCAGAGTCCAGTTGTGTTTGTCTGCTTTGTAATGTTGGAAACAATATCCCAGTTATCTTCAACAAAATAATCAAGCTTCAATTCCTTCAGCTTTTTAACCTTGAATAAATGAGGTTGCATGTTGTTTTTATTATGAAATACACCTTTAAAGTATCTTTTTGCATTCATTCGTTTAATCCACCAAGTAAAATCTCCTTTTAGGCAGTCGTATCTACTAGTTACGATATATGCTTCAATTTTTCCATCTTCAACTAATTGCTTTATTTCATCCAATCCTTTTGCCATTTTAAAACTTGAGAGATGAACTAGTCTCCAAATGAGTTGTTCTAAAGTAGTTTTTGGATAATAAAAATGGGTTTTGCACACTTTTTCAGGATTGATTAGGTATTTAACTGCCAAAGTTATTGGCCGAAAAACACGTGCTGGATTGTAAAGAAGTACACCATCTAAGTCAAAACCGATCTTTAGTGGTTTATTTATATTGATTTGCTGTTTCATTGATTATGATTAAAATTCAATTATACTAGAGATTGGCGGAAGTCAGTTAAGCTAAAAATAAACGTCATTTGTTAATTAGTTTTTGAGAAATATATGTTACCAGTACTACTTGATATTGGCTTTATAAAGATCCATACATTAGGCGTTTTTTATGTTTTAGCATTCTTTTGGGGATCATTTTTTCTTTGGAAAAATATTTCATTAACTTCTTTCAAAGAAGATCAGATATTTGACGCATTGTTTGTAGGACTTTTTGGATCATTAGTTTTTGGTAGAGTCGCATATGTCCTGATGAATTTTGATGATTTCGGTTTTAATATTCTAAGGTATATTTTACTAAATGGATATCCAGGGATTCATTTTCTGTCTTCTTTAGTAGGATTTATAATTTTTATCTATCTTTTTTCAGTAAATAAAAAATTTTCATTCATGAAATTTATTGATTACATGATTCCTCCAATTTTGCTTACTGTAGGAATTGGAAAGCTTGGAGCTTTTTTTTCAGGTTCAGAAATTGGCTCGCAAACTAATTTTTTCCTCTCTTTAGCTTATCCAAATCTTGATGGCGTTCGTCACTTAACCGCTTTTTACGAGGCGATTTTGTATTTTGTAGGAGCTTATTTTGCATATCAAATAGTTATGCAAATTCGAAGACAGTTGTATTATCCTGGATTTAGTTTGATCATTGGAGTACTAATAGTCAGTTTAATAACAGTAGTTTTAGATAATATCTATGCATTTCGGACTGTTGTTGGGGGATTGTATATTGACTTCTGGGTATCTTTAATCTTGGTGTTGACAACAAGTGGGTACGTTGTTTATTATTTCAGGGAACACTTGCTTCAGTTTGTTAAAAATATTTATCTTAAGACTTTTAAGAAAGCAAGTGACACAAAAATATGAATATAAAAAAAATTGAATTTCAGTTCAAAGAAGAAATGGCTAAGATAAAAGGTCAGATGGAAAAGTTGAAGATGGGTGATCCGTTTCAAGATCCTGATCATGTAATTGATAATGCATCAGTCGATACTGATGTTCGAGAACAAGAAGCTCATCAGTTGATCGAAGTTGAACTTTCAACTCTGTCAAAAAGACTTAATGATATTGAAAGAGCGATTAGCAGAATCAATTCTAAAAAGTACGGCATATGTGCTCGTTGCAGTAGAGATATTCCAGAAAAAAGATTAGAGCTCTTGCCTGAAGCTGCATACTGTGTTGATTGTGAAGATAAATTAACTTCTTGATTGTCTTGTAGTACTCTATTATGGTAGAGTAGAGAAATGAGCAAATACTCATATCGAAGGAATATAATCTATGCACTTTTATTAATCGCACTGATTTTTTATGTAATTTATAAAGTGGTAAATTTGATTTTCTCATCACTTTTTATACAAAAACCAGATAGGATAAACTTCATATTGTATGGTCCTGAAACAAAATATTACTCTCTTGATGCACGTTATAGTCAAAATTACGTGATCCCATTTAATCCCGATGTTCAGGTAAATGTTCCCGGAGGCTATGGCAAGTATCCAGTTGGATCAATCGGCAAACTTGCACGATTGGAAAAGGATGAAGAATTGATTAGAAAAACTTTTGCATCAACTACAACGACATTTGTTCACTTTGCTTTTAATAAATCATCAGATGACATTTATTATGAAAATTGGGATGAAAAAGGAGGAAAACCATCGATCAAAGAAATATTATTCAGTTCGAGCAATGCCTCTGTTATAGACAGGATTTATATCGCAATCTCTTTAATGAATAATACCGATAATGAATTCAAACTAATCTCATATCAAAAAGCGCGCGACGACGTTCTCAACGATGTTATATTTCACGAGGATGAGTATATAAAAAATAGCATTGGACTCCTGTATCAAACAAGATATCGGAACGATCATGAAAGTGTCCAAGTCAGGTATCCGAAAGATTATCGTACTGCAGAGGGTATTAGTTCGATTTTAGAAGGTAATGGAATTAAAGTAAGTGACATCTCATACGATATTGAGAAAAGAGATCGTTGCAGTGTGATTTACTCAAAGGAAAAACCGTCAAGCACGGCAAAAGATATTGGGGCATATTTTAACTGCCCCTTAATTAATGGTAAAACAGATGTGTATGATATACTTTTTGTTCTAGGGGAAGTGGAGGATGATTGGAGGATAAATAGCAATTAAAAATTAAATTATGGAATTACTACTGAGTTTTATATTTATAGCTTTATTATCTTTGGGATTTGCGTGGAGATCAATGGGTGATTATCACTTACCTGACGAGATAGCAAAACTGATTTCTTTAGAGCGGATGAAAGGTAGTATTATCTTTTTTAAAGATAAAGTGACACATTACTCCTCTTCTTCTTCGTCATCTTCAAGTTCGACAATGCGCTCTAAGTCTCGTCCTTCTTGATATTCCTGCCATTTCTCATCGTCAAGAGCTAGTCCTCCCTCAACAAGCTCATCTTCATCATCATCTTTATCAAGGTCATCAGGCTCTTCAGCTGATTCAATTTGTTGAATGTCTGAGAGCATTACATGTGGATTTGAAGGGAAGGATGGATATAATCGGACTTTTTGACCTTTGGATAATTCTCTAATAAATATTGCAACATCTAAAAGTCCGACCTCTTTAATATGAGCTGAGTACAAGCTTTTTTCATTTATGAAGTATGTAAGTCTTTTTGAGATGTCATCAGGTAGAAAACCAATATATTCGTCATTTTGAGTCCTAACCTCAAGTTTTCTTCTTTTCTCCTTCA
>PCVM01000093.1 GCA_002796045.1 Candidatus Roizmanbacteria bacterium CG11_big_fil_rev_8_21_14_0_20_36_8 | reverse complement strand
ATATTGTAGCAGATTAGAGCTCGCCTAGCTTTTCTTTACGCTCAGCTTCTTGCTTGACGAGGTTTAAGAAGCGTTCAGTGGAAGAAATTCTTCTATGACCTACGATATTTGAAATATACTCAAGTGTCGCGCCATTTCTGAGCTGGTGAGCGATAAATGTATTTCGCAGATCGTTTACAGTTGCGTTTTCTATTCCAACCTCCGAAAAGCATCGATCAATGATTTGACGTATGTTTCTAATCAAGAGAGGGTTTCCAGTTCTGGTTATAAAAACATGAGCAGAGTTTGCATTTTCACCACATTCTTTCATGTATTCCTCAAGAGAAAGTCGTGCTGCATTGTTTAACGGCACATCGCGCTCAACATTTTTGCCATATTTTCTAATATGAAGATTATCTTCTTTAATATCAGATCTTTCAAGAGCGGCAATTTCTCCAATTTTTATCCCTGTCTGGAGGAGAGTCTCAACAAGTGCATATGTTCGCTTATCTTCTTTTGCCACATCACGGAGAGCTCTATACTCCATCTTTGTCAAAATTCTAGGTGGTGTTTGAGTATATTTTGGATGTGAAATATCGAATGCTGGATTCGCAGTAATGATATCTTCATGCTTTAGAAATCTGAAAAAGGTTCTTATTGAATTGAGCTTTCTTGAAGCAGATTTTTTTGTATATTTTTTTTCAATTAAATTTTGGATAAATCCCTCAATGTCGTCTTTTCTCACATCGCGAATATCGGTTTTTTCTCGTCCTGCAAGAAAACCAATAAATTGCTCGATATCTTTTTTATACGCCACTACTGTAAATTTTGATTTTCCTTGGTCATTTAGAAACGCTACAAAGCGTTCTAAAAGCTTTGGAAGAAAGTATTCATCCATACGGGCCTATAATATACCATAGAGTTATTGGAATAACAAGTATTTTTCTATGCAGCGATCATACACATAACATAAGCGTATCTTTCTATATCAACGGTCTTTTCTTATTATTACATGTTTTACATTAGTGGTTAGGTTTAATCCTAAAGAATGTTGCGTTGAAAGGATCATTATTTGTTATTTAAATAATTGCACTTGAATAAAATACGTACATGCAAGTATAATAACTCCTGTTAATTGATTTAATAATTATTTATATGGCAGTAATATCATCCACGGGAGAAACTTTTAAAAAAGATGTTATCGATCAAAAAGGGATAGTTTTAGTCGATTTTTTTGCAGAATGGTGTGGACCATGCAAAATTAGCGCTCCAATAATTGATGAACTTTCTGAAGAAATGACAGATATGAAATTTGTCAAAGTTGATGTTGATAAAAATCAGAAACTCGCATCAGAGTACTCGGTCTTTTCAATTCCTACATTTATGGTTTTTAAAGATGGAGTAATGAAAAGCCAATTTGTTGGAGCCCATAGTAAAGAAGGCTTTAAAGAAGAGATCGCAAAGGTCTAAACAACATCACTAACTGCTCGTCACCGCTGAATTATCCGAACAACTTTTCCGTGAATTTCTTTTAAATTTAGATGTGCTTGCTTCAACATAAAGAGGGCTACTTCAGCCAGCCAGCGCAATGATGTAGTAACTGGCGACGATAAACCTTGCATCACGCGTTCGTCAGAGATCGGCAAGGCAACATTGTACTTCGGATCGGCAGTTGAAGGCTCAATTGTTTTTAACCCTGCTTTTCTCAAATCTGGATGAATTCTTGGCTCTTTACGGTTCGACTTTAGGTATTCCCCAACTTCAGCGTCCTCAATGACCGGCTCCGTCTCAATTATTTCGATTTCTTGGGGAGATATTTTTTCTACGGCCACTTCAATCGGCTCCCCTTCTTTAGAATATGATGGTTGAGATTTTTTTTTAGGAATTAAATAATCGATAGGGGTAAATGATTTTATTATCTTTTTTTTATTTAAATCGTCTGACATATGATTAGTTTACCTGAAATTAAGCACAATCGATACCTGTCATTTCTGCCCATTTTTCTTTTGTTAGTCCGCAAGAGGGACAAGTATTTGTACCCATAATTGCACATTTGCACATTCTCCCATCTTCTGCTTTTCCTGGACAATGAAAATGAGTTTTGCTTATCGAGCACCCTCTTTCACCACAGGTTGTTTTTGATTCAAAACCATTAACTGTGCTATTAATTAGGCCTAGCCCACTTCTCATACTACTAAGAGTTGTTTGCTCGCCTGAGCCTATCTGCTGGGCGACTGGGCAACTTGAACCTCTTGATAAGACTAAAGGCTCATAATGATAAGCAAGTCGAGCTGTATACATCATCTGATCATATGAGACCCCACCGCTAATACGACTTAATAAATCATTGTCATCTTCGCAAGTTTGCGCTCCTTCGTCCAACCTTCTCTTAACTGCTTTTGAAATATTAAACATCGCACCAATTAACAGTTCTCCCTCTTTGTTCATTTCAATAATTCTTTTATCAATTGACTCCAAACCACTATTAGCCATTGCTTGGACAACTGCGTTATATCGATCAAGCCACGGAGTAATTTTATTGGTAATTTCATTTCGAAAATACTCAGAATATCTCATTCCTTCACCATCTAAGCCAAAAATGCCGCCAATATTATTTATACTATCAATACCACTTTCAGAAAACAGGATCGGATTTTTTAGAAAATCAACGTCGGTTTTGAATCTAATGGACTTTTGGCCAGTTTCACCAATCCAATTTGAAATCTGACTGTGGATACGTCGACTGTTATTAAGAGTTTTAAAATCTTCATCATATCTAATAAGAGATTCGTGTATTGGTCTTCCTCCAAGTTTTAAATCATAATCTCCAGCTTGAAATAAAAATCCAAACCCATAATTGGCTAATTTAGGTGGAGAAATCCACATTGCCCTATTTGCGCCATTATTTAACCCATGAAGAATTGCATCCATGCCCAACATTTCATTATTTTCACGAGAATCGCGAGCTGAGTTTTGAGCAGTAAAACGATACATTTCTGTTACATTTGCCCCAAGCATTTCTAGGGCGCCATCGGGTTTTAGTATTCCTGACAATTTTTTCAAAGAAATTTCACCAGCAAATTCCTCAAGATATGAAAGGACATTTTCTTTAATATAAAATTCTTTTTCAGACTGAGTCAGTGCTTGAAGATTTCGAAGACGAAGCGCATCATTTATTGGACTGTAAGACTCGAATATTGACTGATGCAACTCATTTACAATAAGTTGTGATTCAATATTTCCACCCTTTACTGTTGATGTTGTCTGGCGTTCTACTATCATGCTTTTTTCCCTGCTTCGGGGTCAGGTACCATTTAGATACCCGATTGTAGTTTGGTCGGTCTTCGGACTTATCAGCCAGTGGCTGACTTACCGCTGCGGCACAGTCTAGGATTCACACCTAGTTCCCGGTTTTGAAAGCACACCTTCCCATTGAGTTTTTCAACAGTGGCGTACACCAAGCTTAATTTTCAATAACAATATTGTACCATTCTTCTGATTTAGGGATAGTCCCGAAACGGGACTATCCCTATTTAAGTTCTATATCAAGGGTATATTTTCGTGCAAGTAAAAACAGATAATCTGACAAGCGATTAAGATAGATAATAATTTGGGCATTGTTTTGAATTGAATTATTTTTTGCAAAATGACGAACAATTGCTCTTTCGGATGTTCGACAAACTGCACGGGCAACATGAAGTCTCGCCGACGCCTCGCTACCATGTGGAATAATAAACTTTGTCAATTTTGGAAGCTTTATTTCTATGGTAGTTATCAAATTTTCAATAATTATTACTTCTTTATTTAGTTTACCGTTTGGTAATTTGGCTCCAGATAGATCTGCCATAATCAAATATAGAGATTGTTGGCATGAGGATAATGTCCCCTTATCTTCCTCATCGACGGATTCATAAGCAAGCCCTATAAAACTTGTGACTTCATCAATCATCCCATATGCTTCAATTAGCATATCTGATTTTAACAATCGCTTTCCTCCAAATAAAGCAGTTGTTCCATCGTCTCCTGTTTTAGTAGTAATTGACATGTGGTAATTATTATATAATGATCTCATTCATGAAAGTCCATAATACATATAAAAAATTTATGGTTATTATTATGCTCAGCTCTCTTTCTTTAATAGTCTTAGGAACGAGCCTGTTTGTTCAAAAACAAAAGAATATCTCAAGCACACAAGCCACTTCGGGATGTTTTTGCAATGATCAAGATAAATGTTATCCTGACGGATGCACAAGAAAGCCGATAAAAAGTGACGGTACCATTGATTACGGTCGGTGCGCACAAGCAGGGGGCAATGCCCCATACGGACAAGCCTATGACACAAACAGCGTTGAAGCTAATAGATATTTTTGTCTGCAACAACCACCCTGTTGCGCAGAAATGTTTAGAAGAAACGACCCAGAAGCCTGTTGTTGGCCGGAAAAAGGGTATTGTTATGAAACATACTGCACCGCAGAAACCACAGTAAACAATAATTGTGGTTGGTATTGGAAGTTTCACGATAACGCTACACCTAATGGATATGGGTGCATGAAGGGAGAGTCTCCGTCGACGATGCAGCCCGTTTTTGGACTGCCAGCAATTGCAGAAGGCGGACAACCAACCGCCACTCCAACCCCCCCAACTCAGCCTCCGACAAACCCGCCCACAGCAGTTCCGACATCAAAGCCAAATGAGCCAACATATACCCCTTCGCCTACATCTACTCAAAATAATCCAACACCAACTACTTCAGCGCTAAGACCAACCATCGCTCCAACTCGATCCAATGCGCCAGCGATCATTCTTACACCGACATCTACACCAATAAAATTTCGCGCTCCAAATATCGAATTTGTTTCTCCCAAAGAAATTGCAAAAAGAGTAATAAATCCTGAAAATATAATGTTTTTAAATAGTAAAACTGAAAAAGCCCTCAAGCTGCCTAGTGATATTTTCGATTCTATAATCGCGCTTGATAATCAACTTGAAAATTATGTAAATGGAATTATTCAACTCTCAATAAATAAATTCAATGAATTTTTAGGCCAATAAAAAAGGCGGATCCCTAACAATCCGCCTTTCTTTTATCAATCTTTTGATTATTCATTCAACATTCTGCATATCCACATCCGTAGCACTTTGCGCATCCTTCTTCACGGGCAAGAAGTGCCTGCCCACACTCTTTACAAATATCAAAATGTTTTTTGTTTGACATTGCCACTTCAGACTGAGGAGATATTATCCGCTCTTGAAGCAGTGTTGGTTGTTCGGTTTGTGAAATCAACTTTGCATCTTCATCGTGTCCGTTTCCATTTGTTTCTGGTAAGGATTGTTGATTCAAGTATTCAAAATGCATCTTTAAAACTTTTGCCACTGCATCCGGCAGGCTTCTAACCCTTTCCTTCCCAAAACCCAAAGCGCGACCGCC
>PCVM01000084.1:239-5516 GCA_002796045.1 Candidatus Roizmanbacteria bacterium CG11_big_fil_rev_8_21_14_0_20_36_8 | reverse complement strand
TTTAGCTGCCATATCTCTAACCGTCTCAACATAAAATTTATCACCTGCAAGATTTTCAATTGCAGCTTTTACAGAATCTTTGGCATCGATGATGCTTTGATCAAATTCTTCAACTAGTTCAGTAGAAGATGCAGATTCGGTGCGAAGAGCAAAGCGTCTTTTGGCTTCAGTGACAGCTGCCTGAACTATATGTAAATTGGCAACATTTCCACCTTGTGCCCAACCTGCAGCTGGAGTTCGTCTATTAGCTTCATTTATTTTTGCTTGGATTTGAGGTTCAGTAAGTGTCAATAGTTGAGTTTCGGTTATGCCGATGTCAGCAGCCGTCAATCGATCGAAATTAGCCTCAGCAATAACAAGATTTGGGACTTCGTGTCGCATCTTTGCCTCGAGAACTGCATTTAAAACTTCTTCTTTGTGATTATCATTATCTTTCTCCGACCATCCAATATTTTGATCTCTTTCATGAGCTAAATTGATCCTTCTGGTAATTTCTTTATACGACAGTGAAGAGAGGGCGGCTTGGTCCAATCTTTCAGGAATCGGAGGTGCAGCTGTCAAAACCGCATCAAATGTTGTGGTGAATTTGTCATAATTTTTTCTACCGTCCTCGTATGTCTTGAGCATTGGCGCAACATCCTCGTGTGACATTTCTATTCTTTTTTGCTTATCTTTGATCGCGGCAAGTATTTCTTCAAGTCTTGCAGTCGGATGCTTTTTCTGGTCTGCGATTTGTCTATCAAGCTCGGCAAGCGATGGTGAATTGATACCAAGTGCCGTGCTAGCTTCTTTTTCAGCCTTCATACGTTCATCTAGTTTGGCCAAAAGAGCGTCAAGCGGCGTCGAGATTGCAGTCAGATCTGGGTCGATAGACTTATATTCATTCAGTGATTTCAGCTTTATATCTCGAGCTGAAATAGCTGCCGTAATATCTGCAATTTCTGCCAAATCAGTCAGCGCCAGCTCGTCTTTGAGACGTTTTTTCAATGCTAATTGATCGGTTTGTAATTTTCGAAGATTGCTGGACGATGTACTATCGTGACCAAGCATTATGATGTGACATTCCGCAGCATCAAGCGAAAGCATTTCTTCAGGACTTAGCGCGTTTCCTGCATCTTTTTCTACTTGGACTCTAGTAGCTTCCGTCGCCGACTCTCTCAGTATTTCAGCAAGTTTCGCAGACCTTATTCCATGTCTCGACTCTGCTTCTGTTATTGCAATAGTTAATATTGCTCGTTGCACTTCTACATCAGATGAAATTTTTATCAGAGCAGCTTTAAGCCCTTTATCTCTTCCTGAAGCAGTTATGTAATCGTCTGCTTTGTGGCCTATCAATGCCTGCTCGGCAAATCCAATATCAACTAAATTTTTTAGATTGATATCCATGGAGGCAAGTTGCGGCAGTTTCTTTGCTCGCGCATCAGCGAGAAATGCCACTACAGCTCGGACATTATCGGGATTTGAGTTCTGTGACTGATCCCAAGTTCCTGCCACTCTCGGAGTAGCGCCATTTGCAGCATTTATACGTGAAACGACTTCTGCAAAACTCATTTTGTCAATATCTTGACTTTCTTCAAGGCTAAAGGGCTGGCCTGAAGTTTCCGCTACAAAAACAGCAATTCTATTTATATCCTGATTAAAAGCTCCATAAAATTTTCTATCAATTGAATCTGCGATATTATCAATATCAGCGGCTTCTTTAATTTCATTTTCAATGGTTTCAAGATCTGTTTTATCTTTTTTTAGTGCAGTAATTTCAGCTTGTGTAGCATTTCTTTCAGCATCGAGGGTTGAGTTGTGATTCTCTACCCAGATCGCCTCTGATTCACGCACCGATTTCCAAGCTTCAGATCGAATTTTTACTCCATGTCTCGACTGCATTATCACAGTTATCGCTTCGGCTCGATTTAGCGGTCTTGAAGCAACTCCTGCGGCAGGAGTCACCATCCCAGCTGAAACAACCAACTCATCGGGCGACATGTTTTGGATTTTTGATTCACTTATCCCTGATGTGGCTTTGGTAGCAAGTACCCAACCAAGTTCGTTTTGGGTCTTGAGTGACGGATCTCTTTGAAGCGCTCGCGCTTCAGTGATCGCGCCCATTACTCGAAGTCTGACTCCTGATTTGTGATTTTCAGTTGCCGCCCAACCTCGTGGAGTAGCGAGTGCAGCGCTAATATCAGCTTGGTGCAAAGCATTTATTTTTTGAAAAATATCGTCAATACTTTCTGTAGATAGAAACGCAGGATCGAGTCCAAACTCAGAAGTTGCATGTCCGGAAGTGGCATCAACGGCTGGACCTATAAATTTGGCATAGTCATTTTTGATTCGATCTGTAAAACGCACTGCCGACTCAGCCTCAGACCCGATAGACTTAAGTTCACCTCTTGAAGTTTCGAGTTGATCTCGAAGTCTCTGAAGTTCTTCTGGAGTGAGTTTGTGTCGTCTGGCAATCTCCGCCTCGATGTCAGCGACAGTCGATGCGCCATAATCATCACGAGCCTCATTCAGAAGAGATTCAATTTCTAAACGCGCCTCCTCATACTCAGATCTTTTCGTTTCGTGTTCATCAAGGATCGATTTGACATCTTCATACATTTTTTGATCTTTTTGAGCCTGTTCAGAAGCTTTTTTAGCCCGCGCTCCCATCTGCTCTGCTTTATCTGGATCTCCTTTCAGACTTGCGATTTGAGAATTGAGTTTGGCAATATCGTGTCTAGTGCTTTGAGCATCTGAAGAATCGTTTTTTGCTGCTTCACGTTGTTTGAGCAGTAATTCTTGGACCATCTTACCCATCACTTCAACTCTGGCTTGCTGTCTGAGCTTCAATTGCTCCTGAGTGGTGGCTGGCACGCCTCCTGCCGCTTGACATATTTCAAAATATCTTTGATCAATTTCTCTTGCGTGGAGTGCACCTGTCCGCTCCGCTTGCCTATTTGCAACTGAAGTATCACCGTGTGTGACAAAAGACTGTTCGGGAAATGCATCAAGTGCAGATAGATCTACTCCCATTGCTTTGTAAGCCTCAGTCCTAAGAAGCATCATTTTCAACAGCTCTTCTTGCTTTTTGGCAATGTTAACTGATTTGTAATTTTCAGCATGGACTATCTGAATTTTTCCATCTCCATCAACTCTGAAATTACCAGCATCTACCCCATATGATTTGGCCATAAATTCCTGCTCAATGGGATTGCCTTGAATAGTAGCTAAGCCGTCAGCAAAACCCTTCATATCAATTTTATATCCGCTTTGACGGACTTTACCCCAAACAGCTGGAGCACCAATAAATGCTAAAGGGCCAGCCGCTACGCCTAATCCTGATCCAATTCCAATCAAAGCACTACCCGTAGTTACAAATGGTAAAGAGGATGCTGCGTAGCCTGCTAATCCACCAAGCCATCCGCCGAGTGCACTAGTTCCTACAAAAGTAGCAACAGCTTTTCCAGACTTTTGAAGTATTCTATTCAAGGTACTCTGATCAATACTCATTGAAAGAGCTAAATCCTGAGGTCTTACACCCCTTTCTGCTGCTGAGTCTTTACCATGATATTTCAAAGCACCTGCCATCCCGAGAGCATACATCTGCCTGGTCATATTGTGCTCGATCACTGTCATCGCCAGCTTCCAACCTTCACCAGTCTTAAACTCATCATCTACACCTTGCTCCCGAAGTAAATCCCCGATTTTATTGTAATCGATCGCTTTCCGATCATTATCGAGCACCATATCAAGAAGTGATGCCTCTGCCTGATGATTTGGGTCCGCCATCAGCTGATCAAAAAGCTCTCTTTCTTGAGAATCACTAGAGCCACGAAGATTTAGGATCAACTTCATCTGCTTACCGAGAGTCGAGACCATCATGCGGTGTAGATTTTTGTCAATTCCTGCTAATTCCTCTACTTGACCAGTTTCTCGATTTATGCGATGCGCCGAGTCATCCACTAGATTTTCATGACGAATACTGTAAAGGACTTCTTTGACTCCTTGAGGCGCCCCTGAAGAATCTGTTTTTTTACCCGTAGAAGCAGCGCCTTGATCAGGTGTTGGTCCAACAAGTTCAGACACAGATAAAACTGCCATAAAAATATGGTAATTGATTTTGTGTGCAAAAACAACTAATATGTATCTATGAGTGAAGTATCACAAGGTCAACCACCTCAACCAATTACCCCACCTACAAATATGGATGTTCAAATGGATCTACCTGATGGTCCAGTAATGGGACCACCAACCCAAGCAGATGCTGAAGCTGCCGCAAAAAAAGAAAATGAAAATAGAGATCGTCAACAAGGAGAAGCTGTTTTTATAGGCGCTTCAATGGTCGAACAATCAATAAACACTTATCGTCGAGATGTAAAGTCAATGAATCCTAAACAACAAGCTGAATATTACGAAGGAAATCGAAAAGCTCAATCTGCAAGAACGATTGATTTCTATATGGATCATGGAGACGCCCAATTTGATACCGAAAATTCTGATGGTAAAGTGCTCAATGGCACTCCAATAGTATTAATGTCAAAAGGAAAGCCCCGTGAAATTCACTCAATACTCTCGATCAAAAATGGAAATTTCACCTGTTCAGATGTTGATGGGGTCAAAATTACTGTGCCGCGCGCAGATTTTATCGCGGCGCTTATTGTAAGTGAAAAAGAAGGGTTAAGCACCGGGATGAACGATCATCAAAAAAAGGTGTTTAATTCATACATTGACACACTGGATCCAAGTATTAATAACGAATCTGCGCAATACCCCACTGATTTTGACGCATCGCTTGCTGAAGCTGGAAGAAGCATCGGGATGCTTTCAATGGATGCAATTCGAGCAGTTATCATCCATTCGGGACTTCCAACAGAAAAACAGGAAATTCTAATCGCGCGTCTTGGAGATCGGATCATAGCGCGGCCTGAAATAGCTGGGTCAATTTTGAGCGCTGTCGACCCAACACCTTCGAAAATTGCTCAGCTCACAGAACTTAGAGATCAACACAAATTATCCTTTGAACTAAAGCAAAAAGCCTTTAAAGATAAATTAATTACAGAAGCGGAATTGACTTCATACGAAGCACAATTATTTGATGCTGAATCAAGATTAAAAATGTATGAAGCATATCCCAAATCAGAAGCCGCAATCACCGAAATTTTGAAAAAAACATACTCTGGTGAGATTGCAGTCGCAGATCCTGCCGCACTAGACGATCGACTTCGCCGAAATGATTTTAATGGTTACTTTGAAAAACTTACTGACGATCCAAATCTGACCGATAAAGAAAAAAAAGAT
>PCVM01000084.1:0-142 GCA_002796045.1 Candidatus Roizmanbacteria bacterium CG11_big_fil_rev_8_21_14_0_20_36_8 | reverse complement strand
CAGCAAAATGATAAACATTGATTGATATATTTTATTAAAATTAATTTATGGGAGAATTTGGAGGACCGGGAATGGGAGAGGCATTGAAACCCTTACTAGACCGTCTTGATTTGTTTACGCAACCACAAACCGTTGAACTAGC
>PCVM01000046.1 GCA_002796045.1 Candidatus Roizmanbacteria bacterium CG11_big_fil_rev_8_21_14_0_20_36_8 | reverse complement strand
ATCGGTGAGGAGATGTTATCTTTTGCCACAACAAAAACTTACGGCCATATTGTCGGATCTATGATCCTCGGGCGACAATTAAAATCAAAAGTCACGGCTGAATTTATAGAACTTATATTGAAATTGTTAGTTGACCACGGGCCATATGTTTCAGGCGCGGTCAGCACTATGATCGCTGCCCGCGCCGGAAAAGATCTTGTTTCATCTCTTGCTTCAGGACTGCTTACGATCGGGCCACGTTTTGGCGGCGCAATTAATCAGGCGGCCGGACATTGGCTTGAAGGTGTTGGGCAAAACATTTCTCCATCAGAATACGTTGAGGAAGTTGCAAAGTCGGGTAAACGAATCTCAGGGATCGGCCACAAAAAATATCGTATTGACTCCCCAGACCCACGTGTTTTTGAGATACTTAAGTTTATTAGCAATATTAAAAAGACGCCATATACAGACTTCGCAAAAGATATCGAAAAGATTACAACTTCTAAAAAAGGCAATTTGATTTTAAATGTCGACGGGGCAATTGGAGCTGTTTTACTTGATTTGCTAACTGAGAAAGAGGAGATGGAAGTGGCAGATTTACAAAAACTTGTAGATATTGAATTTTTTAATGCATTGTTTGTAATTGCCAGAGCTGTCGGATTTACAGCACATTACCTTGATCAGCGACGTCTTGATGAAGGGTTGTTTCGACTGAGCTCAAAAGAAGTGGGTTTTTTTAATGAAAATTAACCCGGAAGGGCAGAATCCTTATAAGTTTGTTTATTCTAACTCATCGTATTTGAAAGAGAGTGCGTTTATTATTATTGTATAGTCCTGAGAATCGACAATCTCGTCATAGTTTAAGTCAGCCCGTGAGACAACTTCTGGATCTTTGCTTCCAAGATTATTTCTTATATAAATGATATCGACAGCATCAATGATTCCATTTTGAACTGGCAGATCTCCAGCCAATAGCATAATACCAGTCATGTCGAAATTTGTATCGCCATTTTCTACCCTTATACTACCAGTTTGACAACTGTAATGGCCACTTATTGCTTCATTTGGTCGAGCGACACAAATTTTTTTCTGAAGATGTTTTGGTCCTTTAATGAGCAGCAAATAGTCAACTCCACTCAAAAGATTATCATACTGCCCACTTCCTTTCCAAGAACCATCAGGCTGAACTTTGAAGATCGTCGATCGAGTATCGACGATCTCTTCATCTCTTACAAAAGAAATCACGACTGGGATATCTCCAGTATTTCTTGGTATTTTTGTAACACCTTGTAGTTTTATTGAAAAATCTACCTTTCTTGATGTTTGAGTACTGCCTGGAGTTGGAGACGCAGTTGGAGCGTCGGTTATTGATGGATCAGGACTTGGAGACGGTGTATAAGTCGGAATCTCTGACGGACTTGGTGTAACTCCTGAATCTGAAACTGTGATGTTTATTGATTGGTCAGCATAGGATGGGGCATATTCCTGGAGATTTTCACCAACTATTTCCCAAGAGCGGTTTCCAAGCGGACCATCTGCAAAAGTTACCGCTCCTGATCCATCTGCAGTTTTACTAAAAATGATTTTTGCAAAACATATAATCCCTTGTGGTAAGATCTCCTGAGTATCCGGAGCAATTTTAGTAATGATAATTGTTCCTTCGTCTTCATCAATATTAGAAGAAAAAAGTAATTCAATATCTGAGCAAGAGTCACTGTTGTCAACTTGTACGTCCACGATATCTTTTGGGTAGTTTACCAAAACTGTAGCGCCAACAAGGGGCTGATCAGGAGATAATAAAAGGATATTTGAACTAGAAGAAGAATTTTGAGAATCTAAAAGTATTTCATTTGTAGAAAATTCAACCGCAATTTTATCTGAATCAGCTTTTGATTTATGACTATATTTATAAAAATAGCCCAGAATGCTAACTGAAACTCCAACCACAACAAGTGCCAAAAAAAACATCTCGATGCTTTTTAAAAGATTTTTGGTATTTTTTTTTGGATGGGCTGAATTCATATTGGCACGCCGGCAATCTTATAAGTTCTCCAGATCACATAGTCCATAATTTTTACTGTTCCGCTATTGTCAAAATCTACAGCCTCTAAAGCCGTCACCGTCCCGTCATTATTGGCATCATGAACTTGACAGGCCTGTGGAACTATACCTGTGAGAAAGACACTTCTCCAGCAGCCGAAATCTACTATTCCAATTATTCCATCACAATTTGCATCTCCATACTGGAAATATGGACAGGTATCTACTGGAGTTGAAGTAGCCGTAGGAGGGACATTTGTTGGAGTAATAGTTGCAGTTGGTGGAATAGGAGTTGAAGTTGGAGTAATAGTGGGAGTCAGTGTTGGTGTTGGAGTTTTGGTAGGAGTAGCCGTAGGAGGGACATTTGTTGGAGTGGTGGTGGGCGTGACTGTAGGCTCAGTTTGGATGTCGATTGTAATTCCATTTGGTTGACCAATTGTCACTTCAAACTCAACCGGCGTGTGAATGTTGTTGGCGTAGTCGTGTTTTATCGCATAAATTGCTGTTTTATAGGAGGCCTCTTTGAGTAGGCCAACAACAGAAGAGTCAGAAACACTTGGCGTAAAATTAAAGTACAGCAAGCTTTCATCAGCACCTATCATAGATGGCAAGTTTCCAGTCCTAAGCAATATCAGGTGTTCAACAAAGTGAGTGTCATCATAGTCCAATATTTCATCAGTAATAATCACAGGTTTACCATCACTATTTTGTGGATCATCATCTTCAAAATATTCACTAGGATCTTCAAATCCATTGTACGAGAGTTTAGTTTTGTCAAATTTTAAAAAGATCTCTACGGCGACAATCTCATATCCGTATTCAAAAGCCTTAAGTTTAACTGTAAAATATTCACCAATTTTAGGATTTGTATTTGGACCGTGAAGGTCGACAGTAATACTGTCTCCTGTGGCTTTAGATTTATAAGCGTAGTTATTTATATACCAAAGTAAGCCAAGGATCGAGGTAATGGCAATAAAAACAATAAAAATTAACTTCTTATTTGTAAAATACTTAAAAAATTTTTTTAGAGATTTTATTTTTTTAACCATGTATTATAATAATAATATTATATTTTAACTTTGTCTACTTCAAAGAAACATATCTAATACCTGAAATCAATATCACAAAATCAAATAAATTAATTATCCCATTGTTATCAAAATCAGACTCGGTTGTACAGTTGATATTATCATCAATAGTGCATAAATATTCCGTATACCAAACTGCATAATCTGCAGAGTTGATAACTCCATCACAGGTCACGTCCCCCAATGAGAAAAGTGGGCAGGCATCAGGGGTTGGAGTTGGAGCCAAGACGGTATAATCAATCATAAGTTGATTATTACTATCGTCGGATTCTATTACTCCATTATCTCGATCTACCCAAGCATAAATGACGTAGTTTGTTTCAGCAAAAGCATTTTCAATAATTGCCCACTCATAATTTTGTCCGGGCGGCAGGTTGCCACCATAAGTTCCATTTGAAGTGTCTTGGGTACTTAGAATAGGTGGTTGATCTATAGGATTTAGGTAAAGGTAATTTCGGTGAAAACCAGCAGTCGCATCGCCTTGATTTTTGATAGTAACTACGATGTCGTAAGTTCCGGAAGGTCCAGTTTGTGAATCTATGACGTTGATACTTTCTACAATGAGATCTGGAGCCGGTGCAGTTGTTGGAGTTGGAGTAAGAGTTGGTGTTGAGGTTGGGAGAGGTGTGAGTGTGGGTATTGGGGTGATAGTTGCGGCCGGGGGTGCAAGCGCCGCGGCCGCATTTAGTTTGCCATATTTCCAGTATGTTCCTGTTCCCATGATTTGACTGGCACTAGACTGGAGGATATTGCGTACTTGTAAGTTGGTAAATGAAGGATTTTTTCCCCATACTAATGCAGCAGCACCTGCAACATGAGGCGAAGCTTGAGATGTTCCAGCCATTAAGCCAAAATAATGAAGACCATCTATTCCGACCGATGTTGTTGAAAGAATACAATTCGACCCATCGCCCTTACAGGGAATTTCTCCTCCTGGAGCGGCAATATCAACCCAACTTGGACCATAATTAGAAAAGGATGATTTTGTGTCATTTGGACCAATTGAAGCAACGCTTATAACTTCCAAAGAACCTGCAGGATAAGAAATAGTATTGGTATTTTCATTTCCCGCAGCCGCTACGATAACAAATCCCGCATTGTGTGCGGCAGTTACTGCATTTTGTAAGACCTGGGAATTGTTACCAAGACCTAGGCTCATATTCACTACAATATGATCTCCAGAATAATAATATATTAAAGTATACAGTGCGTTTGCCATCCAAGTATCATATCCTTTCCCATGATTATCGAGAGCTTTAAGAGAAATCAGTTTCGTATTGAAGCCGGTTCCTGCCACTCCCTTGGCATTATTAGTTTCTGCAGCTGCAGTTCCAGCCACATGAGATCCATGAGTATTATAGTCATACCCCTTGCTCCCACTACAATCCATATACATGTCACCACTACAAAGATCGTATACTGCCAGAATTTTATCGTCAAGATCTAGGTGATTCCATGCTATTCCAGTATCAACAACAGCTATTATGACACTCCCATTTGTGCTCCCCTTTTCAATATCCCAAGCATTTGGAGCGTTGATCTTATCATAATTCCACTGAATGGAATAATATGTATCGTTTGGAGTAAAAAATGCTCGTGTTACATAATCGGGTTCGGCAAAATCAACCTCTTTAAGTTTTTCAAAATCTACTGCAATCTTTTCTACATCGATATCTTTTTTTTCAGTGTTTTCGTATATAAAGGTCTCTTTTGATTGTGGTAGTAACTTGAATATAGACGTGCCTTCAACATCTCGTATTTCTGCAAAAGAATTTAGCTTTTCTAATTGAATTTCAGGTAATTCTTGACCACGTATATGATAAGCAACATCAGTTATTTGTTGAGAAAGTAGACCAGTTAATGAAGATCGTTGTTTTATTCGTTCATCAACCTTTTCCTGAAGTACAAGCGGAGATTGATCTTTTTTAAATTTGACAATTATTCGATTAGGTGCATATTTTGGGTAGTTTGGATTTTGCGGCTCAAGATGGTCGAGTTTAGGAGTGTAGTCAATACGACTAGATTGAGCCGATACATTTGAAAAAGGCGCGATTAACAATCCAATCAAGAGGAAGAGAGGGATAAAAATTACTGCCAAGTTATCGAAGAAAGATGATCTCATATACGATTATTATCACTATACAAAATATTCACACAAAAGTCCAAAGATGTATATTTTGTCTAAATGCTCTCCTCTAGGTCTCATCGTATTTAAATGAAAGCGCATTTATGATCATTG
>PCVM01000083.1 GCA_002796045.1 Candidatus Roizmanbacteria bacterium CG11_big_fil_rev_8_21_14_0_20_36_8 | reverse complement strand
GGAGGAATCCTCCGCTTGCTCCATCCGTTTTGTTTTGGCGAAATTCGGGGCGGACTATTTCTTATTAAAGCGCTTAAAGTAGTCATCAATTTCATCTCTTAACTCAATACCAACTCTCTCAAAACAATCGAGTAAATCCTTGTAGGTATTTTTACCACCAAGAAAATCCCAAAACTCATCTGCTACTTTAAGCTCATTTTCCAAATCTAGCATTCCCCTCATAGTCCACCGGGTATAAGGTTCTGGTTCGTAAGGATTATATGGAATTGCAATAAGAGTATGTATTTCTGCATCAGGTTTATTTGCTAATACAACAGCAACCCATTCAAGCAGTGTGCGTTTAAACTCCTTAAAACCGCCTGCGTTCGGTTTTGCAGTTTTAATATCAAACAAGAAGTATGCGCCATCTTTTGATTCAAACATCAAATCAACTTTTGTAGGTTTTACTTTAATCATGTCGCCGGTTTGACAGACTTTTCGTATCCTCTCAATTTCCTCTCTTTTGTTTGGAGTGCTTGTTGCTGTAATAAGGCCATCAATAATTTTCTGAATTTCAGCTTGTGCACCCATACTGATTTGATTTCCAGCTGTAGCTTGAGAAACAGCCATTTTAAAATTCTTTTGTGCTAAAGCAAGACCAACAGGCTCAAAAATACTTGTGCCAAAATTAGTATTGAGAGAATGAATAAAAGAGTATAAAGCGAGACGATCTTTACCAAGCAAGCGTGTGTGAAAAGGCATTGATGCCGGTTCTGGTTTATAATTTTGAAATTTATTGCGTAAACTTGCTTTCAAAACTTCTTCTACACTATTGATTTGTTCTTTAGATAAGGCCATACAGTTATTTTACTTTAAAATGAAATATAATTTCTGAATACGGATTTCGATCGCGTTCCGTACGGTTCAATACTGGTCGCTTAAACTGATTCACAATCTTCATTCCCGCCTTCTCCGCAATTTCTGGATAGAGATTATATTTATCATTTGCCACAAGGAATATATCGAAATCCGCTTTGAGATACTTTTTGCAATTATTTAACACATCCGCAATCCCTTGCGCATATGACCGGCGAGCTTCCATTCCTTGTCCCTTATAGAGCGGACCAATTTCTAAATCATCCTTACGCTTAAATCCAAGAAGGTCATATGCGTAAGCGTGTTGTTCGTGGTAATCAATTTGTCCGACATATGGGGGTGAGCAAAAAATACCTGCTATTTTTTGCTTTTCTAGAATCTTAGAAAACTCTGGATTCTGCTTTTCTATCTTCTCAAAAATATTTACAACCCTTGAGTCACCAGTTAATACAGAATAATGAACCGGCTTACGCAATCTTTTAAATTCTCTGATTCTACTTAAGGTATCAAGCGCGTAGCGATTGAGCATGCTTGTTATAGAAAAAAGAGGCTTGCAGATTTTTTTGTGCTTATAACAATAGTAAGTTGTGAGTTGTGGTTCTTTAAGAGTTGCTAAGTCGCTATGTGTAGTTGCACGGCATGACCTAATGGTTCTACTCAAAATAAGAGCGAGCATTTTTCTAGTCTTAACATCTTTCTCTTGTTTTATTGTTTGAAAAACATGGTCTATTTCTCGGCGAACATTATCCATAAACCAAATATCAAGGAAAGAGTCTGACTTATCCTGTTTTAATTTGATTGAGTATTTTTTGACCAGTTTCTGATAAATAGGTAAAAACTCGTGCTCTTTTTCGATAGAAAATTTCTTTTCATCAAATTTTCCTTGATTGATTTTGTATTTGAAATCAGAACCGGGAAAATGTATAAGGTTAAATTTAGCAAGTTCTCCAAGAAGCTCATTTTCGAAATCCTGAATTTTATTATCATGCTCAAAAGAATCAAGCGAAGTAATCAATTTTTTAACCGCTTTTTGTAAATACTCGTCATCATAATGTGTTGCCTTACAACTTGAGATCATACAGTTAAATTCCGAGACATCTATACCAACAGAATGAATACCCATCTCTAAAGACTGAATAATTGTTGTTCCGGAACCTAAGAATGGATCAAGAATAATATCGCCGGTTTTGAAATAAGCTTCTTTTTTAAAATCATCAGTGTGATTATCTATAAAATACTCAACAAGCTGGGGGATGTATTTCCCTTTGTATGGGTGGAGCCGGTGGACATGCTTTGTAGTATCTACTTCTCTTAAATTATCAAAAGAAAGAGTCCAGTTTAAGTCATTGCCTAGATTTTTTTTCCAACTTACCTCTCGATTACCGTTGTATGAAGCGTAATATTTTTTTAAATCATTTAAATCAACCATGGTCGAGCCGTTCTCTCCGTGTTTTTTTACTTTTCCGTATTGGACAAGATAAGAAATATTTGTCGGCAAAACTTCTTTTTCAAGAAAGTCTGATGCCCATTTTGATGCTTCTGGAATAGTTACTAATGACATAAAATTATTTTAACATTTATTAAATTTCTTTCCTAAGTACCCCCACGACCTTTCCTTGTATCTCAACATTCGTTTCGTAAAATGGCTCCATATACTTATTTGCCGGAACAAGTTTAACTCTGTCTTTTTCTCTGTAAATCTTTTTGAGTGTAACCTCATTTCTATCTGGCATATATGCAACAGCTTTTTCGCCATCATCAACCGTCTGCTGTTCACGGATTATCACAATATCGCCATCAGAAATTCCTTCCTCGATCATACTTCGTCCAGTTACTTCTAGCGCATAATAATTTGCACCAGACGAAAGCATATTTCGTGGAACTTCTATCGGTTTCGGATCACGGATTGCTTCGATGGGACCTCCTGCGGGAATCAATCCCATCAGCAGTATTTCTACGGTCGCCAATTTATGATTATGAAGTGCCTGAATAGATCGTTTTTTACCTTTTTCGGCTGTAAGAAGATTTTTCTCTTGTAGGTGTGAAATATGTTCGTGGACTGTTGGAATAGAAATATCAAAATGCTTCGCAATCTCGGTCAAAGAAGGCGAGTACCCATTCTCTCGACGGTACTCTCTAGCAAAATGCAAAATCTCCGCTTGTCTTTTTGATGGTTTTCCTATACCCATGCTTGACTTCTCTTTCATACCTAGAGTATACTACCTAAACATAACCTAAACAAGTCGCGGTTATCCACACAAACAAAATGCTTGAAACAATCTGGAACAACTTAATGACTGCTTTCGATATATACGCCTTTTTGGTTTTTGTCTTCTATTTTGCCTTAGGCGTAGTGACATGCTACGCGTTTCTACGACTTTTCTTTCGGAAAGAGATTAGACTGTTTAGAAACTTGAAGCGTAAGGTTTATCTTTTGAAAACTGGTACAGCAACTCTTGAGACCGAAAGGGAGATGCTGAATACGAATGGGCTGTTTGTCGTGAATGATAGAATTTTGGATTTAACTAATGATACGAACACGCTACAAACGCTAGAAAAATTTGCTGTTTTTGTTATTGGATATTCAAGCTCCTGCGCCAACTATCAGATCATTGTAGACCACGCAAAAGCATCAAACATTCCTGTCATAGTGTTGGCGAAGCCAACAGAAATAACTCCTGAACACATGGCAATTTTTCAACAGTATATATATTTTGAAATGTGCAACTCTCCAGCCAGATTGCTCACAATTATTTTTAACCTTTCCTTGATAACGCCCTATGAGAAAAAGTGAACTAACAAGCCTGTTGCGGGAGTATGTAAAAAATAATCTCTCCCCAACAAAGGCGGAGCAAGATTTAGTTACAAGTCTTTATGCCGCTTTTAAGTCTACACTTGGTGACGGATGTCTTTTGATAGGTTCTTATGCGCGATTCACCGCCTCACGACCATTGCATGATTTAGACATTCTTTTCGTCGACGGAAAGTTTGACCCGAACAATTTACATCCTCAAACAATTCTGACGAATTTACAAAACAATATACAAAGGAATTTTCAAAACCCAACAAAATACCAAACAAAAATTTCGCAACAGACACACTCAATAACTGTTTCGTTTTTTGAGAATGGACAAGAAAAATTTGCTGTTGATATAGTCCCTGCGTATACATCTGGTTCTAAAAATGAATACGGGGATGATGTTTATTGGGTGCCAGAAATTTTGAAAACAGGAAAACGAAACCGACAGGCTCGTTACGAAGAATTTTCCAAAACAAAAAAGAGTGAGTTTGAGTGGTGGCTAAAATCTGACCCACGAGGATATATAAAAGCCGCAACTGACTTGAACTTGCAAAACAGTGACTTCCGGAAAACTGCAAAGCTTGTTAAGCGGTGGAAACATAATTGTAAAAGCGAGGATGCGGATTTTAAGCTAAAATCTTTTCATATTGAGCAAGCCATTTTTGCGATATATAAACAGAACCCACGCTTTGATATTACTGATGCAATTTTTAAATTTTTCTGTGATATTCCGGCAATTATTGCCCGCCCTCAAATCAAAGATAGAGCCGATCAAGGGAAATTTATTGATGAGTACGTAAGTAGTTTGACAGATGAACAGAAAGAGAAAATTCTACAAGCTAGAGACCACTTTCTTATAAAACTTGAAAATCTTTCTGAAAGTCCGAGTGTTGCAGATTTGCTAAAAAGTGGTTTTCATAATCGGGCAAGTAATACCGAGGCATATCTTTTTGATTCACGGATACCTGTTTTTTTAGAAAAAGAAAATACTTTCCGTATTCAAGGAAATGTTTTGCCGAGGGACGGTGGATTTAGAGCAAAAATATTGGATGCTATTGGACTTATTGAGGTAGACAGAAAAATTGAGTTTAGGATTATCGGAAATAAACCTGATGCCGATTTATTCAAGTGGAAAGTAAAGAATGACGACAACTCTGAACAACCACGAGGGGAAATTACTGACCACCAAACTCTCCGAGACCCCGAACATAGTTTATATAACGGAAATCATTTTACAGAATGTTACGCGATCAAGGATGGTGTTTGTATTGCACGAGCAAAACAAAAAGTGATTTTAAAATCAGTATTTGGCTAAAGGGAGTGCTGTTCGTGCGCGCACGGGTGGGTAAAGCGTGTGCGTACTCGCACACGCTGGGGGTAAGCACGATGTATTTGAGCCTCGGACATTTCCGCTAGGGCGTCCATGACTAAAGGATGAGCGCCGCCGTAATCTTGCAATACTAAACTCTGTAGCCGAAGCGACACCACGAAAGCAATCTTGAAAACGAGAAAGGGGGTTGTGCGAGGGCGGACTCCGAAGGCACGCTAAACGAAGCCACGAAGCGTTAAGTGACCACAAGACGAATGGAAGTACTGAATACTCTAGCAAACCACTGCGAGGAGGAGACCGAAGCTGGGGGAAGGATTCCTTCCTTCCCCCAAACAGCATGGCGCCCGAGCCTCCCGCCCGCAGGCGGGCAAAGGCGAGGAGAAGCGCCAAACCTAGACATCTAGGCGCGAGTAGCCCTAGCGGAAATGTCCGAGGCGAATGCCGAGGATGGTCTCCTTTAGATCGTGGACGAAAAATAGTAGAATGTAAGAGGCACAATATCGAATTTGTATTTTCTGTTTTTTGTCCGCCCCGAATTCCGCCAAAACAAAAAGAGGAGCAAATGGAAAATTCCTCCCCAACCCCCTCCTTTTCCATTTGCGACATCCGAATTCAAAAACAAATGAGCCGAAGTTTTGCAAAATCCTTTCCCCAAAAAATAGTTTTTGCAAAACT
>PCVM01000065.1:505-6137 GCA_002796045.1 Candidatus Roizmanbacteria bacterium CG11_big_fil_rev_8_21_14_0_20_36_8 | reverse complement strand
GCTCATTATTCGATTAGAATCAAATCATCATTTCAGGCTCATCTTGCATTGGAAAAGACTCTAGCTTCACTTTATTATAAAGATAAATTATAATCATTGTCAAGGTAGTCTATAGAATTGTTCTAGTAGATTTTTTTATTTTTTACTAGCTTTATAAAATATATCAAAATGTTAAATAAAATATCAAAAAAGAAGTTTAATTTACTTCTAAAAAACAAAAAAAATGAAGACTTAGACTTTTTGAAGTTTTCTGAAGATTTTTTAATAAAAAAAAGAGGTTTTATTTTTAAACAGCCAAAAAAAGGTGACAAAGTTATTCTTTTATTATCAGGGGGAATAGATTCTGTAGTAGCTTGGGCTGTTTTGATGAAAGTTTATGGATATCAAGTTTATCCAGTAATAATTGATCGCGGCTCAAATAAAAGAGCAAAAAGAGAGTTAAGCGCAGTGCGTTATTTTGAGAAGTATTTTTCTAAAAAATACCCAGAACAATATATTAGGCCTTTTCATTTGTCTGTGAATACTGTTGCTAAAGAAATTATCGATACTTTAGATAAAAATAATATAACTCCAGAGGATATCGTACTAAATTATAAAGAAAACAAATTTTTGGCTGAAGATAACTCGAACGTAGTCATTGCCAGAGCCAAAGGTGTGAGTCCTTATTTAATGCCTTTCTATGGAGTTGTTTATTCAGATTATTTGAAGTTTATAAAGGGATTAGACATACATACTATCCTGGTAGGAGTAAATTTTTCTGATGGAATTGTAGTTTCTAGTCAAACATTTACCGCTCTCAGAAGCACTCTTTTAAGTATGTGTGTAGCAACCGATAATTATAAATGGAATTTTTCCTCTGTTTTTTTGGAAAGAGAGACAGGAGTATATATGGATAAATTGGAAATAATAAAATTAGGCAACAAGCTGGGCATTCCTCTTAAGAGGACGTGGTCTTGTTATAACGACGGAATTATGCAGTGCGGTGACTCTTGCGCCACTTGTATTGATAGAAAGAGGTCTTTTTATTTAGCCGGAATTAAAGATGAGACGTATTATCGACCTTATTTGTTTAGATTAATTAAAGATAAAGTAAAATCTTGGGTGTTCTTTTTTAAGTAGTTTAAAATGTAGTTTATGATTGAGAATATGTTTACAAAATTAATTCATTTTATACGTCTATTCTGCAAAAAAATTTATGATAGGGTTAAGTTAAATCTGGGTATAAAAACTTTTTTTATTCAAAGTAAATACGATGTTAAGTATTTACTTAATAAAAAAATCATAATGCCTCTTCATAAAAGATTAGAAAATTATCTCTTCAAAGAAACTATTAAGCATTATGGAGCTGACTATAAATGGGGAGATCAAAAAAGTCAAAATTTAGATAAAAACACAACTAATTATGGATATGGATTGTTTCATCATGCGATTGTTAGAAACCAAAGGCCTAAAAGGATTTTGTGCATAGGATCAATGTATGGGTATATTCCTTATATGTTGGCTAAAGCATGTGAAGAGAATGGTTATGGTGTTGTCGATTTTGTTGACGCTGGATATAGCTTAAAAAATGACAATGATCAAAAAACTCATTATTTTGGACAAGGATTTTGGAATAAAAATACTATTAAAAAACATTTTTCTTACTTATTAGACACAGCTTATTTAGAAACATATATTATGACTTCCGAAGAATTCTCTAAAAAATATCATAAAAGAAAGTATGACTATATTTATTTGGACGGAGATCACTCATATAAAGGTGCTTCTCTAGATATTAAGTTATTTTGGTCTCGACTTAATAAAGAGGGTTTCATGTGTTTTCATGATATTCATCTTAAAAAAGAATTTTTTAAAAAAGAAGCTCAGAATGTTGATTTAGAATTTGGATATAGGGTGATATGGGAAGAGTTGATGGGAAAACATGATTTTAAATTTGAACTATCAAATCATTATTCTGGTCTTGGTTTTTTACAGAAATTGTAGGTTTAAATTATTCTTGGAAAGAAATATAGTTTGTGAATAAAAAGTTTTTTCTTTTTATTATTTATTTTTAATTCATAATTGATTGCATTGAGATTGTATTTCTTATTCAAATAGGTAGTGATTTTAAAATTATCAGTAATTAGACAGGCTTGAACGCTTTTCTGGTCACTGACAATCCTAATATTTTTTGATTCTTGTTCTATTTTTGTTAAAAAGATATTTTTTCTCTGCAAAGAGTCCTGAATATGTTTTTGTATTGTTGTTTTTCCTAAACCAAATAGAGTTATCCAAGTGGCTAAAATATTAATTCCTGGTCTTGAACCAAGTAAAGTTGTATCAAGCTGATCAATATATGGAATTTCTTTGCTTATTAAATTTACTAGACTGCTTCGATAAAGCATGAAACTAGATGGATATGGAACAGATAAAATTTTATGGAAATCGGAGGTTATTAGTTGAATATCTTTGTTCTCAAATGGCCGAAAGTTATTTTTTGTGTAAATATTGCTTATCCCAGAAAAAGCGGTGTCAAGCCAAATAAAAAATTTTGCATCCGAATGCGACTTTTGAAAAGCTTGGATTAATTTATGTATTAATATGTAGTTATCTTCAGTTCCAGAAACAGTATAACCTAGGGTTAAAGGAATTAAGAATCCTTTAATTCCTTTTTTATATAGTTTATTTATTTGTTTTAAAAGTTGCTGCTCACTAAGATTCATTGTTTCTATTTTTATATTTGATTCTTCAATTTTAACTCCTACAATGTCAGCCGCTTTATCAATAGAGTAGTGAGCAAGGGAACTTTTGAGCATTATGATACTTTTAGTATCTTTTATAAATAATTTCTTTTGTAAATAATTTCTTCCAATCCAAGATGCGAAAATATTTCCTTCAGTTGATCCAGACCCGAAATGACCAATGATGTCAGTTGAGCAAGAATAACTATTTTTTAATGCTCGAATCAAATTATTTTCTAAATTTGTGGTTAACGAGTGAGGTTTACTTATAGACCAATTTCCCAGGTTGTTGGGCATAAATTGGTACATGTTTTTCATTGTTTTTTTTACAATATAATTAGTTTTGTTGCTAACGGGAGTTTGAATATTATTAAAACTAGCTTCATTTTCTAATTGTTGTAAAATAATTTTTTTTAAAAAAAATAATTCGAATAAACTAATGCCTTTTTGATTAAATTTTTTTTTATTTAGACTGTTACTTATCTTTTTCTTTATTTTAGTTTTAATTCCAAACATATGATTAATGGCTAATTATTTTTTCAGACGTGTTATACGATAATATCGTATCATACCAGATGAATAAGTTTATATGTTCGGTATTAAAACAAAACTGAAAAAGCTATTTAGAAATAAATTTATAACTAGCTTTACTAACAATGGTAAGGTTTCTGACTTAATGAATGCTTTTCAAGCTGACGAGTTTGGTCATGAGTGTAATATTGAAAATGCAGATTTAGGTTATGGATGGATTCACTATGGATTGATAAGACAGCAGAAACCTAAAAACATACTTTGTGTAGGATCTCGTCATGGGTTTATTCCTGCAGTTTTGGCTCAAGCATGCAAAGATAACGGTTTTGGACATGTTGATTTTGTAGATGCAGGTTTTGATTCAGATAAAAAAGGAGGGTGGACTGGAGTTGGGTATTGGAGAACTAAAATAGGAAGAGAATGTTTTAAAGACTTTGGGTTGGGCGATTATATTACTTTAGGGTCTTTCCTAGTTTAGCTACACAATATGTGCTAAATTAGTTGATAGATCATGAAAAACAAATATATAAAACGTACGCACGTTTCTGAACGCAAATTTAAAGAAATAATCAAGCATTTTTCTGCAGATGTTCCATCTTTGACAACATCTGAATTAATTAACCTCAACAAAAACACAATTCACCAGATATACAACAAATTAAGAGAACGCCTCGCAGAGCTCTCACTTGAGGAAAATGAACCATTTCATGGCGAAATCGAGGTAGATGAAAGTTACTTTGGAGCAAAAAGAATTAGAGGAAAACGAGGACGTGGTGCCAGAGGAAAAATACCCGTTGTTGGGGTTTTAAAAAGAGGTGGAAAAGTCTACACAAAGGTAGTAGAAAATTGTTCAAGACAACAAATTATGCCAATTTTAAAAGGTAAAATACTTGAGGAATCAACCGTATATACTGACGGCTGGAAAAGCTATCATGGATTGATTTATCAAGGATTTCAGCACTATAGAATCTATCATTCAAAAAATGAATTTGCTCGAGGAAAAAACCATATTAACGGTATTAAAAGTTTTTGGGGATTCACCAAAACAAGGATGCAAAAACTTCGAGGAATTAGAAAAGAAAAATTTATGATACACTTAAAAAAAAGCGAGTGGAGATGGAATCACAGAAACGAAAATATTTACAAAATTCTGTTAAAAATACTTGCTAAAAAGCCGCTAAACTAGGAAAGACCCTACTTTATTTGCAACCACAACTTTAAAGTTCTCAAAACGGTACTCTAAAAATACTTATGATTATATTTATATCGACGGCGATCATTCCTTTAAAGGAGTGATGTTAGATTTTAAATTATTTTTTTCAATATTTTTTATCAGGTTTTTTTTATAAATTACAACTCCAGACGAGTATGGAAAAGACGGGAATTTATGAAAATCAGTTAAGAATGCATGTATATTTTTATATGAAAATGGTGAAAAATTATTTTCAGTAAATGGTTTAATGATTCCGGAAAAGGCAGCATCAATCTAACAGAAAAATGATGTGTCCACTAATTCTTTTTGAATTTTGATAATTATTTTATCAATTTCTTCAATAGGATCATCAGATCCAGTTATTGTGTAACCTAAGGTTAGTGGGATAAGAAAACCCCGTTTTCCTTTTTGATATTCTTTTTTAATGGTTTTCTCTAAAAAAACTGGACTCATACCCCAATCATTTGAAGATAGTGAGGTTTCGGTAACATCAATATCTGTGATATTTGCGGCTTTTGTTATTGAATAATGTGTTAAGCCAGTTTTAATAACCACAATTTGGTTTGTTTTTAATTTTTTATTAAGTAAATTTCTTCTCATCCACATTATAAAAAGATTTGCTTCTGTCCCTTCGCTCGTGAGGTATCCTTTTAGTTTAAGCTTATTTGCTGAAAGAAGATCTATAACATATTGAATAATTCTTTTTTCTAGTAATCCAGATAGATGAAACGGCTTTGTTTAGAACCAATTTCCAAGATTATTTGGATTGAACGGCAGAAGTTTTTTGAGAATAATTCTAGATATAGGGTGAGTAAACTGTGATATTGGATTTTGAATTTGTTTGTCAAAATTTTCATCTTTTAATCTTCTAATGATTGATCAAGAAATAATCTCTTTTTGTATGAAGCTTAGTTCTTTTTTAGGAAATGAATTTTCTTTGAGAGTTTTTTCGAAACTCAAATGTGTCTTTTTTAGTATATAAGTTTTAATACCAAACATTATAATTTTTGTATAAATCCTAGTCCCGAATAATGATTGGACAGTTCGAATTTAAAGTTCTTTATTTTTATTATTTCTTTCCATAATTTTTGATATCCAAATTCTAACCCCATATTTCTAGCTTCTTTATCTAAATAACTTGCTTGAAGATGAATGTCATGAAAAGACA
>PCVM01000065.1:0-492 GCA_002796045.1 Candidatus Roizmanbacteria bacterium CG11_big_fil_rev_8_21_14_0_20_36_8 | reverse complement strand
TTAGTTTGGGCCAAAAAAGTTTTAAATCAGTGCTTGCGCCTATATAAGAGTGGTCTCCATCTAGACAAATATAATCGTACCTGTTTTTTGGGAGTTAATAGAAAAAACGAGGTGGTTTTTTGACCATAAAGGCTACTGTTTTTGACTTAAAAAGTTAGAGACAAGATATTTTCTTTTTTCAATTGGCAAACCTCTATGGAGTCTCAAAAGTAGTTTAAGTTGCGAATTAATTCCACCTTCAACGTGATTGGTAGTGTTAGGAATATTTTTGTTATCTAAGTAACAAAAAAGGTTTGGAAGAGCTTTTTTGATTTGATAAACGGCTCCTCTAAGTCTTTTATGTGTGTAGAACCATTTGCGCTTTCCTTTAGTGAAATTCTTGTAAATAAATTCCGTATCAAATTCGTAGTAAGTTTTTTCTTTTAGGTATTCATCATATTGGCTTCGCCAATTAAGATAATCTTCTAACCAAAGCTTCAATTGTTCTCTAGT